>CADCON010000061.1 GCA_902803035.1 uncultured Ruminococcus sp. | reverse complement strand
GCCGACTTCTATCAGGAGCTTCTCGACAGGGATTGACAATTCGTATGATGCCCCTTCGGACGTTCTGTCTGAAGGGGCATTTTGCGAATTATACGAAAAAAAGACCGCGTCTGTTCCCTCCCATGAAGGAATGCGCGGTCTTTGTATCAATTATTGGTCTTTGGAATCGGATGATTCGCTCAGCGTCTCTCCGATCACGCGCCACGCGCTGAGATCGTAGGTATTGCCGCCCTTCAGACCGATCCATGTAATCCCCAGATAATTCTTCTCGTCGCCCCTATAGTCGTCAATCGACCATACAAGCGTCGAAGCAATGTGATGCTCCGGGACATTCTTGCCCTCCATGGTGATCGGATGACCCGTAAAGGGATTGACCGGATTTTCAATCAATCCCGAAAACGCGATGGAAGGCGTGTCCGCGTTGGTCATGAAAGTTTCGTCAGTGGTGAATCCGACGCTGTTGAAATCCTTGACAAGCAGCAATGCTTTATACGACATGACGTCATCCTTGGAACTGGACTTTCTTTTCTTGCCGTCCTGAAAACGCATATTCCCAAGATAATCAATATGCCGTCCGTGGTCGGACACGATAATGATTCTGGTATTGTCATACACACCGTTTTCGCGCAGATAATCCAGCCATTCACCGATTTTGAGCATGGCGGCCATGTTGCACTGGTAATGCGCCAACTGCAAAGGCGTGGAAAAAACCAATTGACTGCCGTCCGCAGCGGTTCTCACCGGCGGATTCTCCTCAAACGCGCTGTTGTCAATTTCATTTTCAGGGACATAATCAGGCTCCTGCAGCATGACAACATCGTGCGCGGTGTCATTGCTGATCATCAAAAACGTCCCGTTACCGCCGTCGCGCACGTCGGTGATCGAGGGAAGATTTTTCAGCACGGAATAGGAGCCGGTAAATAGTGGACTCGCCCCGTTGAATCCGCCGCTCGCCCGGTAGATATCCTCGGTCACTTGAAGCCCCTTCGTTTTGGCGGAATGATTGTACAGCCCCTTGTTGTAGAATGTCTGATGAAACAGCACCGGCGACGAGCGGAAAATGCTGTAGGCAAAAAAATTGCGGTTAAGCAGCTTGTTTAATGCCTCCGGGCTGTAGCCGTCGGCAAAGGAATTCTTGGTGATGAAGGTTTGGATCGACGGGTGATCGGAATAAATGCCAAGATCAGGCAGCCAGTGCAGTCCCGCAAAGGTCGGATCGCAGACTGTCACCTCATACCCGTTGTCGGCAAAAGTATCCGGCATTACGCAGAGTGCTTCATTCTGCTTCTGCGTGACAGTCACTGTATCGCGTTTTGCCGACTGCTCCGGAATATAATCATATCCTCCGTAAAGCCCCGCGGACGCAATCGTTGTGCAGTTCCCGTAGGATATGGTGTTGGGGTAGTAGGTGAAGCCGGCAAACTGCTTCCGAAGCTCCGGCTTCTCCTCCATTATATAGGGAATGAAGTCATTGATGCCCCTGTCGAGCATAATCACGATGACATTCTTTTCCTTCTTGTCAAGCGGAATGCTGATTCTCTCATTCTGAGAAATATCCGAGACTGACTGGCTCATCGCCTTGACCTTTGACTGAATAGAGAATAGATTCATGCCCGACATAATGACCAGTGCCACGCAGACAACCGCTCCCACCGACTGAATGATCACCGGACGCCTGCTGAGAATGAATGCCAGAAGTGCGCCCAGCGCGGCGATGATCAGCGAATTGACAAGGTAGTCCGAACTGACGCTGTACAGCGCACTGTCATACTGGAGCATGGGCGACATATTGCCGTAGTCCTTGCCGAAAAACATATAGTCCACAACCGCCGCGCCGGAAAGGATGACCGCGCCGAAGCAGAAAAATCTCCTTACAGCAGGCGACGAGAGATAATAGAAAACATTCGTCCAGATCAGGAAGGTTCCCGCCGCCAGCGCAAACGACGCCAGCACATACCGCAGCGGCGAATGGAAATCCGTGACATCCACGAATTCCGCCGGGGACGAACCGATGACCGCCGACGGAATGAGGATTCCTGTCAGGACGGTGAGCAGCACACCGCAGATAAAGAAGATCAGATTGTCGGTCTTTGACGCTTCCGGAACCTTCAAGCTGAAATGATGCTTCCTTGCGAGAAGATATACCGCAAGGGGTGCCATCAGCGCAAGCATTCCGATGAGAAAGAATATCTGCATTCTGGTCGTCCGCATGGGTCTGACCAGCAGGAACAGCATACCGCCACAGCCCGCCGCAGCGAACAGGGCCAGAAGCACCAGCTTCGGATTTTTCAGCTTGTAGAAGACATTCTTGACCAGCGAGAACAGGTTATTGAGCGTCCAGTAAAAGACCAGTCCCGCGGGCGACGAATAGAGCAGGACAAGGAATATCAATGCCATGCCGTAAAGCTGAATCTTGCTTTTGAGCGGCATTCCCCTGGTATAGATGTACCCCGAAACAATATTGATGAGCGTCATCAGCACCGGCAGTACATTCACGGAATAACCGCCTATGTGAAGCATTCCGTCCGGAAGCCCCAGATCCCTGATCGGGCCGAACGACGCGCCCACAAGGATATCCAGCTCCGACAGGAAATTGAACGCCGCGATAAAGAAGGGAATCTCCAACAACAGCGACATCGACCCTTTCAGCGCGTAATACGGCTTGTAGTCATTCTGTCGGTAATAGGTCTGGAGAATCATGAATCGCTCGTCGCCCTTAAAAACCTTCTTGATATGGCTGACGACGCGCTCGAGCTTCTGCGTCCTGACCCGTTCCTCCTCCTGCATGGCGTCGGCACGGCGGTACAGCGGCAGAATCAGAAAATTGATCGCCAGACTCAGCGCGACGATGGCAACGCCTTCGTTTTTCGTCACGCGGAACATAAAGGCGTAGACCGCGTCAAAGAGCAATTCCAGCGGGCCGAAAAGCAGTTGATACAACAGTGAAAAAAAGCTCATGATGATTTACCTCTTTCAGTCTGCGCCGTCAGTCGTTTTCCTTCACAGGCTCATCCTTTTCGGCGAGAAGCCTGTCCCTGGTGCCGATCAGATAATCCACCGCCAATTCCGCGGATTTTCCGATATTCGCCCATGTTTCCTCCCGGGCCAGCCTGCGTCCTTCTGCAAGTTCGGGTGCGCTCAGACATTCACCGATCAGTTCTCCGATATTCTCGAAATTCTCCTGCGTAAGCTGTCTGCCGATCTTCGGCAGTATCGAGAAGGTCCACATATCGTCATTGATCCACCATGCGTCATAGGGGCCCTTGTCAAACGATGTATCGGCGTAGATAATGGGTCTGTCAAACACCAGCGCAAAGTCAAAGACCACGCCGGAAAAATCCGAAATCAGAATATCCGAACGCCTGAGCGTTTCAAAATTGTCGTTGCTGCGATCCCATTCCAGACGGTCGCTGTCGGGATATCGGCTCGTCAGATTGTCGATCATGTCCTTCTCGGACACAAACGACTGCGGATGCGGGCGGATTATCACATGATATCCCGTGTCAAGCAGCGCGTCAATCATCTTTGCGCCGAAGCGGTTCAGGATGCTGCTCGGTCCCCACGAGGGCGCGAGAAGCACTGTCATTTCATGCCCGGGTGCTTCGCCCTCGGCGAGAAGTCTTTCCCTGAGCGCGTCCATATGCGGCAATCCGATCATCGGAAGCTCCTTTTCGGGCAGATGGCGGATTTCCTCCAGCTGGCGCACCTGCTTGGCCTGATAATCACCCGAAACCATGATCGCGTCGTAATAGTCGATGCCGAACATTCTGTAGATGGTGACGTCGTTGGGGGCGTGGAGAACGTGCGCGTACCATCTGGCATTCCGGGAACGCTTCCACTGGTACACATCCACGCCGGGCGTGGTGGATAACACGACGTCCGCCTTGAGCATATTCATGCGGGCAAAGGCACGGTTGCCCTCGCCGATGAATTCCGCCTTGACGAACTTGTAATCCTCCTTCAGCGCGGGATCATCCGGAGAAGCGGTGAGATAGGACACGCTCTGTCCCCGCTTCTCAAATTCGTCGCAGATGGATTTGAATACGTTCCAGTACCGCTTGCTGTCGGTAAAAATCGCAAACGGCACAGTGTCCTTGTCCACCTTTTCCTGCTTTCCTCCGCCGATCAGAAAGCGCAGCTTCATGAAGGAATTCCGGAGGAAATACGCCGCCGCGCTGAGTACGCCGATCAGAATGGTGAAAAGCATACTTCCCGTTCCGGGATCGATGTAGATGAAATTGATGTTCGGAATCATTCCTCATTCTCCTGTTTCCGTAATAATATTGTTAAATCAAATTATATCACAGGCATCCCGTGCAAGTCAATACAGATCGGGCTTTTTGCCCTGAGAATTAATCGCTGCCGCAACGCTGCTGAATTGTTGATAATTGCCCAGCACACCTTTGTCCGCATCGACGCGGATGCTTCCTCCGGCCAACGTGCCAAGACGTTCCTCCAGGCCGCGCAGTTCTTCTTCCTTCTCACGCAGCTTTTTCAGCTCCCTGTCTTCCCGCTCACCGCAGGCGCGAGTGGCCCTGCGGCATTCCTCCGCCAGCGGCCGCACGTAATCTTCAAGGATCCGGTCGGCGGTATCGGGACGCAGGCTGTGCAAATAGACCAGACAGCGGAAACTACCGCGCCGTCCGCTGTCAATGAGCCAGTAAACCGGTCGTTTTCTGTAGAGGGCACAGTGATCCGCAAAGAACTGATTCATGAGATAGCCGCGCAGCACCTCTTCCGGCGCACCCGTTCTGCCCAGCGCTCCGGCGGCAAAGCGAAGGTTTTCCTCAAGCGTGTCCTCGCCATAGACCACGCGCAGAAACTGTCTGAAGCCCTTCATCACGTCGTTTTCAAAACCGCCTTCCGCACTCAGAGGAATTATTCCGTCGTCACGGGCAAGCAGAAGGCGGCCGCTTCCCCGGCAGTCCGCCCTGTCAGGCGTGAACCGTCCGGTCATACACCCCACGGCATACGAAATCAGGCTGCGGACGTCCCTTGACAATTCCGCCCTTCTGAGGGAAATGTCCCCGTCGCTGACTTCCGGCGACAGCCTTCCTTCCAGTCCGTACATCGCAAGAAAAACGCGGTTAAGCTCTTTCTCGCAGGCTTTCAGCACCCGGAAACGGCTCTCGCATTCCTTCCGCCACTCGTCGAAGGCGTCCGAAATCCTCGCCGCTCCCCGCACCAGCGGATGCCTGTGGAAATCCCACGACGTTTCGCGGCTATCCCAGTCCTCCCTTGAAACGGCAATGCACTGTTCCACCAGCGCGGGAATGCGGGCGTCCCCCGACATTCCGGGCGGCACGGGAATGCGGGCGATATCCCCCGCCTGAAAATTGATGGTCGGCGCGAGCATTTGCAGGATTTCCCCCGCGGCGATGGAATTGAGCAGTCCGAGCGCCCGGAGAAGCACTTCCCGCTCACCGTAAAGCGACATTCCAGCGATATCCGACAGGCAGCCCTCCTTGTACCGGAAGGAGGGCTTGCCGGACGACACCAGCGACCATGTGAGCGACGGCGCGAATTTCAGTTCGTCCGGATAATCCTGCACATGACGGCCGTCCTGCGCGGCAAGGCCGAATATCCGCTCTCCGGCGTTTTCCCAGTCCACCACATAATCGTTGTTGCCGTACCACTTTCTGTATTCGCCGCCCTTGTTATAGGGAAACCACTTTCCACCCGAACGCACCGCGTCCCCGAAGCTGCGGCAGTCAGTCCGAAGGCTGCCGGGGGGCACTTCCCACCAAAACCGCAGGAACCGCCTGTTGTCGCCGGTTTTCATGCCGTTTCGCGCCAGCGCGATCCCGCCCAGCGACTGCCCGCTCCGGAAGGCGGCAAGAATTCCCTCGTCCGCCCAGAACGCGAGGGGCGCGGAGGGAATCTGCCTGAAATTCCTCTGGCAGACGGAATAATAATACCCGCAGCCTTCCGGATCGCGCAATGCCGCTTCCAACCTGCTCCGCTGGATTTCCATGCCGCCTTTGAAGCCGGTCAGCCGGAAATACCCGCCCGGAATGTCCCGCCGGTCATTCGACAGCACAAAGGCGCAAAGCGGAACGGTGGCGTCTTCATATGCCGAGTATTCAAACTGGATCAGCGTGACGATTCTTCTTCGGTCAAGAATCTCCCGCCGCACTGCCTTGTATTTTCTGATAAACATCCACACATACGGCGTCACAAAGGCGGAATACCCGCCCTCGCCGCAGAATTCCGCGTTTCGTTGCATGAACACGCTGAAGAGATCTCCTGAGAATTCGCGGAAATGCTCCGCAAGAAACGCCTTGAGCTTTTCATCATAGCGGTTGAAGTACGGGGGATTGGTCACCACGGCGGCGTATTTCCGGCTCAGGAGATCCGCCGTTCCGAGAAGCTCTCTGAGCGGCCCGCCGACGCCCGATGCCTCCGCCCTCGCCCGGAGAAGCCCGCAATCCGCGTCCGGCATTTTCAGCAGCGAGCCGTATTCCTTCGCGTCGGTCATTCTCGCTAAAACCGCGTCAATGTCCTTCTTCCTGTTCGCGTTGCCCGCCCGGAATGCCCCCGCTTCCTTCCGGTCAATTTCGCCGCTCTCGGTAATGGTATAAATCCGCGGCCGAATGCCCCGCGAAAAGAAATCCGCGTCGTACCAGCGCGCCTTCATCATCACGCAGAAACGGGCAATTCCCACTACGCGCCGGTCGATGTCCAGCCCGAAAAGATGGTGCTTCACGATTTCACAGGCCGCGTCGCTCCCGCTGCGGCCGCATTCCGCATAGATCTTCACAAGCAGGTCAAAGGCATACATCAGAAAATGTCCCGAGCCGACGCACGGATCGAACACTGTGGCGTCGCGCAGATCGGATTTTTCCCCGTCACACGCGGGCGGCTCTCCCTTCAGCGGCACCAGGTATGGCAGATTCTCCGCAAGCCGGCTGCCGGGGTTGCGTTCCGTCCAGTACCGCCCCAGAGAATTGTCGGTGAGAAAGCGCACGATCCAGTCGGTGGTGAAAAGCTGCGTCGCCGCGGGAAGCTGTTCCTTTCCCACCAGTCCGCCGTGAAGCGGGTCAACCGCCGCTTCGTGTTTCTCGGACATATAATACTGGTAGAGTCTTCCCATGACCCCGATCTGTCCGCTCTCCACGGAAAGATCAAAGCATTCCTCCGGAATCTCCGTGACCATCCGGCAGAGAACGCTCCCCTCCTCCATGAGGTCATCGGGCAGCAGCAGTTCCCGTTCGTCCTCCCGCTCCCCGAATACATCCGGAAGAAACCCGCTCAGTTCCCGCCGCGCTTCCAGCAGCCGGTGCCTGAAAAGCCCGCGTTCCCCGCCTGTTTCGCAGACAAAACGCCCCGAACGATCCGTCAGCAGCCGTTTCCCCGTCGGAAGGAAGCCGTTGATCTCCATCAGACGGAATGCGGCAAAGCGGATGAACCATGTGCAGGCGGCGTCCTCCATGACAGTTTCAAAGCCGTCCTCCCGCACATTCTTCCGCAGCAGTCCGAGAAGCCTGCCTTCTTCCCGCGTGAGAGTCTTTCCCGCCGGAACCCTCCCGCTGCCGTCCGGCGTGAGCCCGAAGAGCGACGCGCGCAGGCTCACCAAATGGAGAAGCTCCCGCCTGGCACGGATGGCGAGCTTCTTCAACGCGCTTTTATCCAATCATTTTCTCCTCCGATCTTCTGAAGCAATAATTGATAATTATATCACTTTTTTCACTGTAATTCTACCGCATAAAAATGAATGATTCATTCCAACCCATCCCCGCAGGCCGCAGATACTTATTAAAATGCTCCAGTATATTCTTTTTTTCCTGCCTTTTTTTGTTGACAATACAATAAGAGTGTGCTAAAATAATAATTGCACAGTTGGAAAACTGTGCGACAAATTCATATCTTATGAAAGGACAATGAAATCATGGGAAAATTCGTAGTTAAAAGAACCAACACGGGGATCAAATTCGATCTCAAGGCCGGCAACGGTGAAGTCATTGCCACCTCTGAAGTCTACACCACAGAAGCTGCCTGCATGAAGGGCATTGAGAGCGTCCGCACCAATTGTGTCGGCGAAATCGAGGATCAGACTGTCGAAACGGTCGAGAAGAAAAAGCACCCCAAGTTCGAGATGTATGTCGACAAGGCCGGCGAGTACCGCTTCCGCCTGAAGGCAAGAAACGGCGAGATAATCGCTGTTTCCGAGGGCTACAAGGCCAAGAGCGGCTGCCTGAACGGCATTGAAAGCGTCAAGAAGAACGCCCCCGACGCGGAAGTCGTGAAAACCAACTGATCGTAACCGTGATCTGCTGCATAAGGATTCCCACCGCCGGAATACGCCTTCGGGCGGCATGGGATGAAATGCGGCGTTTCCCCTTTTTCATATATCAAATAAAGCCGTTTCGCGCCTTTCCGTGACGCGAAGCGGCTTTTCATTTTGGATTCATTCAATCGGCATTTTCACGCATCCTGCGATCAGTAAGACGCCCTTCGCCTATCAGAAGCCGTTTGGTTTCCACCATCAGCCACAGGATAAAATTCCTCACGCTGCCGAAACGCCTTTTTTTATCTCGCCAGTCTGAAAGGCCGATGTACTTATCCAGAATTCTTGAATGAACGGGGGTTATGCCGTAGATCGACCACATATCGTGACCCGCGTAGTGGTAAATGCTGCCGTGATACAGCGCGTAGTACGTCTGTTCCGCATTATAGGCGTAGTCCTCTGAATATTTCAGCATTATCGGCACATCGCGGTCGCAGATCATCCAAAGCATATTATATTTCGGCTCCAGCAGCATGATTTCGTCGTGAAGGACATAATTGATCGCGTCCTGATCCGGGTAGAAAAGCTGCTCCGGGAAGCTGTTGATACAGGCTATCACGCGTGCGGACGCGTCAAGCTCTACCCAGCGTGCGGTGTCAATCACCATCACGCCCGAATTGATGTACGGCTTGTCAGGCTCGATTCCCAACGCCCTCTTGCGCTGCAGGCATTCGCTGTCCGCTACACCCGCAATGCACTTGCCTTCAAGCGGCATGGTGAAAAGCTCGGTTACAGGACGGTCCATCAGCACATCGCAATCGAGATAAATCAGCCGTTCCAGCCCTTCATATAGTGGCAGCAGCTCCGTCAGGAACAGCCTGCCGTAGATGGCGGGATTCCATCTGACCGGCACCTTGGGAACCACTTCCTTCAGCTTCTGCTCAATATTATAAAATATGATCTCGGCATTCTCAAATCCCGCCGCCTGCCTGCGGAGCCTTGCTTTGTTTTCCTCCGTAATACCGCAATCCAGAA
Organism: uncultured Ruminococcus sp.; assembly: GCA_902803035.1. Classification (GTDB taxonomy): domain Bacteria; phylum Bacillota; class Clostridia; order Oscillospirales; family Acutalibacteraceae; genus RUG762. The sequence goes on along the minus strand of CADCON010000061.1, from coordinate 18,043 downwards.
TAAAACAACGCACCTTTTCCATGGCATGACACATATTGTACATTACTGAAAATGTGCAGATTCCCAGATTGCTGGCATATTTATCATTGGCAACAAATAGAAAATTGACGGTCATCCTGCTTTACTCTCCTAAATCTTCCTTTACATTTCGGCAAAACCATTATATCATATCATTTCTGAATAGTCAAAATAGATTTTTCCACATGATCTGTCGGATTTCCCACCCTCTCATCCTTCATCAGCGCAGCCGCAAGGCTTTGTAGCGTTCTCACCAATCGTTTCTCATCAATAATCAGGTAGAACCGTAAAAAATGCCGGAATTGATCGGATTATACAAAAAACGCGCTGAAAATTCTATATGAGATTTCTCTCGCATTCCGCTTTCTCCACGCTTTCTGACAGATTATGAACCAATCGGCTTAATTTTCTATTTGACAAACACCAGCGGGAATACTATACTCATATATGGCAACGATTGGCAGAAATGCAGAAAAGAGGATACGCTATCATGACTGAAAAAACAGATACGCAGGAATTGACACAAACCGACATTCATGACGCGGAGAAAATCATCCCATCCGAAGAAACCGGCGCGCCGCCTTCTTCATCCGATGAGGAAAAACCGGCCGGGCAAGTCCACGGCTACAACCGCGTCATCACCATCATCAGCAGGATACTCACCGTGCTGCTTCTGGCCGGGTGCGCCGTCCTCGGCATCGCCGGATACCGCAGGGGCGTATTCTCTTCGGTCGACGCGCTGCAGGAGTGGATCGACAGCTTCGGCATCTGGGCGCCGCTGATGTTCATCACTCTTCAGACCGTACAGGTGATCATTCCCATCATTCCGGGAGGCGTAACGCTGTTGGGCGGCGTGCTTCTTTTCGGGCCGTGGTGGGGATTCGTCTACAACTACACCGGAATCATCCTGGGGTCATTCGCCGTGTTTGCCATCTCGCGTTCCTACGGAAAGCCGCTGATGTACAAGCTGTTCAAGCCGGAATCCATCGAAAAGTACGAGAGCTGGACCAGCAATCACGGCAGGTTCGCCAAGCTCTTCGCCGTCGCCATTTTCCTTCCCGGCGCGCCCGACGGACTCATCTGCTACCTCGCCGGCACCACCGAAATGTCATGGAAAACCTATTCGCTGATCATTCTCACCGCCAAGCCCGCTTCCATCGCCCTTTACAGTGTGTTGTACCTTCTCGGTATCGATTCCCTTCAGGAGCTTCTCGACGCCCTGAAGCACAGATAATTCCGTCTTCCCCAGCCAGAATAAGCCCCGCACAGTTCCATTCATCCATGGCCTGTGCGGGGCTTTTTTCTGATTGTTTGCTTCCAATCGACAATTTGCATTATTGTTTGCCGTTCCATTCTTTACGTGTCAACAGGTGCAGCGCCTTTTCAAAATCCACCCCGAACCGCCTGTCCTCGTTGTCGCAGGCCGTCTGGCGGATGCATTCGCAGGTGAAATTGACAGCGGATTCCACCGCCTGCCCGAGAGAACAGCCGTTCGCCAGCGCGCCGACACAGACCGACGAAAAGATATCGCCCGTGCCGTGGAAGCTGCCCTTGACCCTCTCACCCGTGCAGAGGAAGAATTCTCCGCTCTCACTGTCGAACGCCGCCGCGCCGAGCCTTCCCGGCTCCATGCTCACGCCGGTCAGAATCGCCTTGGACGCGCCCAGGCCGGTCAGACCGCGCAGAAGCTCCTTCACAACGTCCGCGGAATAACCGTGTCCGATATATTCCCTTCCCAGCATCAGGCAGGCTTCGGTGACATTCGGGACAATTACGTCCCCCTTGCCGCAGAATGCCGCCATGCGCTTCACATATTCGGGGGTGAATCCGGCATAGAGCCGCCCGTGATCGCCCATCACCGGATCAATGAAGACGAAGCCGTCCCCACGGAATTCGTCGATGAAGTCCGAGATGAGATCTAGCTGGCCGAGCGAACCGAGATATCCGGTGTAGATGCCGTCGAAGCGGACGCCGATGCGCTTCCAGTGCCGTGTGATCGCGGGTATCTGATCCGTCAGATCCAGGATGGAAGGGTCAGAAAAAAGCGTATGGGTCGAAAGCAGCGCCGTCGGCAGCACCGACGTTTCCACTCCCATCGCCGAAATGACAGGAAGCGTGACCGTGAGCGAACATCGCCCCACGCACGAAATATCCTGCACTGACACGATTCTTTTCATGGAATCATTCCTTACTGCGTTTAATGCCTACATTGTAATCAAAAAGCCCCGTCCGGATCAATGCCGGTCTGAGCGCAGCGTAAAGCGCAACGGCAATGATCACGGTGAGAATGGCGTTGACAAAGGTGGTCAGACTCTGCAGCTTCGCCAGAATCGCCGACGCCTGCGCGTCCACGCCGAGAATATATCTCTTGTAGAAATAGGACACCGTCGGCTCGGCAATGACATTGAAAAGCATACCGGCGGACGAGCCGAGCAACGTCCAGAGAAACACATGACGGGGGGACTGAGTGTGTCCCTCGGTGGTACGCAGGGAAATCCTGCCGATTCTGTGCGCGACAAGTCCGGTCACCAGTCCGATGCAGAGCTTGAGAAAGAAGGTCTTGGGCGCGGACGTGATATAGACCGGGTCGAGAAGGTCGCCTATGGTCATGCCGACTGCCCCCGCGATGCCTCCGGGAAGCCCCCCGAACAGCAGCGCGGCCAGCACGCAGAAGGTATTGCCCAGATGGAAGGACGTGTAATCCGGCCCTGCGGGGATCTTGATCTGCAGGAACGTGAATGCCAGATAGCTCAGCGCGGCCATGATGCCCACCTTGGCGATCATCAGCGCGGGATTCTTTTTATCAGCGGGATTGCTCATTTTTATCATTCTCCTTATCAGCAATTTAAAGTATACTTTATCAATAGGGTTTATGTTGATAGATTCCCTATTGACTTTTTCCAGTCGACTGCTATAATATTACATCATAACTGTGCATTTGAAAATACACAATTTCAACTATTTTTCATAGGACAGTTTGAATACAGTCTTTTTATATGACAATCAGGAGATGAATGCAAAATGATCTATGAGCCGATTTTTCTCGATGAAAATGCCAATGTGCCGATGTACCGCCAATTATACACCAGCATACGCGAGAGAATCGGGAGCGGCAGTCTGAAAATCGGGGAAAAAATGCCGTCCATCCGCCGCATTTCAGAGGAGCTTGGCATCAGCCGCACCACCGTGGAGCAGGCGTATCAGCAGCTCTGCGTGGAAGGCTATCTCACCAGCCGTCCCCAGAGCGGATATTATGTGGAATCGGCCTTTCAGGGAAGAATGCCCGCCCCGCAGCATGAGCCGCCGGAGGAAACCACAGCCGCCTCCGTGGCCTTCGACTTCGGAAGCCGCTATGTTGACCGCAGAGGATATGATCTCGACCTCTGGCGGAAATATGTCCGTTCCGTCCTGAGCCGCGAGGACATCGTTTCGTCCTACGGTCATTATCAGGGCGAACCCGCGCTGCGCGAACAGCTCGCACGCTACGGAATGCTGCTGCGCGGCGTGGACGCAACGCCCGACCGGATCGTAATCGGCGCGGGCGTTCAGCCGCTTCTCTCGCTGATCTGCGGACTGCTGGGCGGGAAGGCGAAAACAGTGGGCATTGAATACCCCTGCTTCCCACACGCCGAAAGGGTATTCCGCGACTTCCGGATGAACATCGCGGCTCTCGGCCACGATAAATCCGGCGTCACCCCGCAGGAGCTTGACGCTTCCAATGCCGACGTGCTGTACCTCAATCCCTCCAATACCGAAAGCATGGGGCGTCCGATGCCGGTCAGCCGGCGTTCGGAGCTGCTGGACTGGGCGGAACGCGCCGACGGCATGATCATTGAAGACGACTACAACGGCGCGCTGCGCTTCCGCTCCCGTCCCGTCCCCGCCATGCAGGGAATGGGCGGCGGGGAGCGCGTGATCTATCTCGGCTCCTTCTCCAAACTTCTCATGCCCTCCGTGCGAATCAGCTACATGGTGCTGCCGCCGACGCTCGCCGAGCTTTACCGCAGCCGGGGCGCGTCGTACAACCAGACCTCTTCCAAAATCGAACAGCTCGCCCTCGCGGAATTCATACGCGACGGACATATCGACAGGCTTCTCCGCCGGCTGCGGAAAATCTATTCGGAAAAAAGCGACCTTCTCATGACGCTGCTTGGCGAACGCTTCGGAAATATCGCCGTCATCCGGCTCGCGGAAACCGCGCTCTGCGCGGAACTGATCCTGCGCTGCGACAAGCCCCCGCAGGAACTGGCCGCGGCCGCCATGGAACGCGGCGTGCGCGTGATTCCCATGGATTCCTCCGACGGCGCCGCACGTATCAGACTGAGCTTCGCGGGCATTCCCGCAGAAAAGATGAAGGATGGCGTGGAGCAGCTTTTCGGCATCGTCAGTCCATATTGCCGGTAGCGTACATGATCGCGGCAAGGGCGGCAATGGGCGCGGTTTCGGTGCGGAGAATCCTTTTGCCCAGCGTCGCGGTCAACGCGCCCGCCGCTTTGAGCGATTCCGCTTCGGCGCAGTCAAACCCGCCCTCCGGGCCGATCACAATGGCAATGTCATCGCATTTTTTCTCCGTAATACCCGCCATCACCGCCGAAAGCGGCTCCCCTCCGCATTCGTAAAAGAAGATCACCGCGCCGTGCCGCTCCAAGCAGGAAAGCATCCCGCGGAAGGAGATCATCTCCCCCACCTCCGGAATTAGCCCCCGCCCGCACTGTTTCGCGGCGGAAATCGCCTGCTTGCGGTAACGCTCGTGCTTTTTGGCGGCGGATTTCGCGTCGGGGCGGGATACGGAACGCTGCATCAGCACGGGTACAACGCGGCTCACGCCCAATTCGATGGTCTTTTCAATGATCAGCTCCAGCTTGTCCCCCTTGGGAAGCCCCTGATAGAGCGTGACATGGATGTCCGGTTCGCTCTCGGTGACCGATTGGCTGAGCACCGAAAGCTCCACCCGCTCGTCGCTCACTAAAATGATTTCGCAGAGATAGTCGCGGCCCAGCCCGCCGCAAACGGTCAGCCGCTCGCCCTGCTTCATGCGGAGCGACCGTGCAATGTGGGCGGCGTCCTGTCCCGTAATGACCACGCTCTCCCCCGCTTCTCTCACCAGATTTTCAATAAAGAACCTCGGCATTTTTCTCACTTCCCTAATGATAAAGGGATTGGCCGCGCGGCTCACGGGTCGCAGGTCAATCCCTTGTTTTTTCTTCAGAATGTGCTGTCCTCCGCAGAATGCCCTATTCTCCGGCTATCGCCTGAACGGCGGATTTCAAGGCAATGTTCTTTTCGCTGCCGGTTTCCTCCACCGTGACCACGATCTCATCCGGAAGATCGCCGGAGGCTTCAATCACCAGATTGGCAAGCTTATCCTCGACTTCCTTGCGTATCAGATTGCGGAGATCGCGCGCAGACGCTTCGCCGCCCATCGCTCTGGACGCCAGCAGCTCCACCGCGCTGTCTTCAATGGTCAGCTTCACGCCGCGCTCCTTCATGGCGTCGACATACTCGCTCATGAGCAGCCTTGCAATCCTTCGGAAATCATTCTCGTCAAGCTGACGGAAGACGACAATTTCATCCACGCGGGCGAGGAATTCCGGGCGCAGGAATTCCTTGAGTCCTGACAGTGCCTTCTCACGCGAAATGTCATCCGACGTCTTATTGAAGCCCAGAGAGCCCCCCTGATGGTTGCTGCCGGCATTGGACGTCATGATGATGACGGTGTTTTCAAAGCTGACCGCGCGTCCCTGCGAGTCGTTGATCCTGCCCTCGTCCAGTATCTGAAGCAGAATATTCATCACGTCGGGGTGCGCCTTCTCTATCTCGTCGAACAGCAGAACGGAATACGGCTTGCGCCTGACCTTCTCGGTGAGCTGCCCCGCTTCGTCATAGCCGACATAGCCGGGCGGCGAGCCGATGATCTTGCTGACCGAATGCTTTTCCATGAATTCGCTCATATCCAGCCTGATGAGCGTTTCGGGAGAATCAAACAGCTCGTTCGCCAGCACCTTGACAAGCTCGGTCTTGCCGACGCCGGTGGGGCCGACGAAAATGAACGACGCGGGACGGCGGCGGGGAGAAATCTGCGCGCGGTTCCGGCGGATTGCCGCCGCCACCAGCTTGGTCGCTTCCTCCTGGCCGATGACCTTCTCGTTGAGCTTTTCCTCCAGTGTGGTGAGCTTTCTGAATTCATTCTCCTCTACGCGGGACGCCTGAATGCCGGTCCACAGCTCGATGACTCTGGCGAGATCCGCTTCCGTGACCTTGCCGCCGAGTGCTTCCGGCTCGATCTCGGAAAGGCGGGCTTTGATCTGAAGCTCCTGTGTGTGAAGCTCGGCAAGCCGCTGATAGTGCGTTTCCGAAGTGTCGGATGTATCCGCCCGCAGCTTTTCGCTCTCATCCAGCACCTTTCGCAGACTGATGTTCAGCTCGTCGAATTCGGCGAGCGCCTTGTTGCCCAGCGACGCGCTGGCGCAGGCTTCATCGATAAGATCAATCGCCTTGTCGGGGAGAAATCTGTCGTTGATGTATCTTTCGGAAAGAACGACCGCGCGCCTGATCAACCAGTCGCTGATTTTGACGCGGTGGTGCGCTTCATAATAGCTCCTGATGCCGAGAAGAATGCCGACGGTGTCCTCTATATTGGGTTCGTCTACGCTCACCGGCTGGAATCTTCTCTCCAGCGCGGAATCCTTCTCAATGTGCTTGCGGTACTCGGTGAAAGTGGTCGCGCCTATCACCTGCAGCTCTCCCCTCGAAAGGGAGGGCTTGAGAATATTGGCGGCATTCATCGAGCCTTCCGCGTCGCCCGCGCCGACAATGCTGTGTACTTCGTCGATAAAGAGAATGACATTTCCGGCCGCCTTGATATCGTCGATAAGTCCCTTCATGCGGCTCTCAAACTGCCCTCTGAACTGCGTCCCGGCCACCAGCGCCGTCAGATCCAGACGATGTATTTCCTTGTCGGCAAGTCTCAGCGGCACGTCGCCCGAAGCGATTCTCAGGGCAAGGCCTTCGGCAATCGCGGTCTTGCCGACGCCCGGTTCGCCGATCAGGCAGGGATTGTTCTTGCTTCTGCGGCAGAGAATCTGAATCACGCGGCTGATTTCCTTATCCCTTCCGATAATGGCGTCAATCCTGCCTTCGCGCGCTTTCAGCGTCAGATTCTCGCAGTACTGGTCGAGGAAGATTCTCTTGGCACCCTGCCTGCCGCGTTTTTTTCTTCTTCTCCTTCTTCCGTCGGCCACCTGCGCCCCGCCCATTTCAAAGCTGTTGCCGAAAATCTGGTTAAAAAGCGTTTCCTCTGGACTGTTGTCCGTGCTGTCGTCCTTCTTGTCTATCCCTTCGCCTTCATCGGCGTCATCATCATCGTCATCCACCGCTTCCGCAAGCATTTCCGTTCCGGCTTCTTCGGTTTCATCGGGGGATTCTCCGCTGTCGTCATCCTCCGCGGAATCGTCATCCGTTTCATCGTCGTCGTACTCGTCGTCATCATCATACTCGTCGTCGTCATAATCTTCACCCTCCCCGCCAAAAAGCGACGGGAACGGCAGATCTCCTCTTTCCGCGGCCTCCGCCATTTTATCCTCCATCTGTTCAATCATTTCCTCGGTCAGACCGATCTGCCGGATCATATTCTCAATATTCGGCAAACCTATCTTTCTGGCACAGGTAAAGCAGTATCCCGTCGTTTTATCCGGGTGAGAAGTATCGGTCGCAAAAATCACCGCTGGTCTTTTTTTACATACTGAGCAAAGAGGCATATTTCCTCACACTTCCTTTCATCCACAAGCCGCCCGACTTTCAGGCGGCATACATGATACGGCACGGCGCGGGCTGCCAGTCGCTTTCCACGTCCGTTTCCCGTATCTCTCTAAAAAATTGCTCTGCTCATTCAGAGCAGAGTCTTGCGTCTATCAAGCGTTATTCCGGTTTGACAGAGCGGATTCCGAATAATCATCCGGTCTGTCGGAAACCTCTCTTTTCTTTCTTTTTCTGAGCTTTTCCTGCTCAAAATCAATGACTCCCGAAACATATTCGCCCCGGAGAATTTTCAGTCCCATGAAAAAATACATGGTCAGCGCAATGAGCATGATTGCCGCCGCAAAGAGCGCAATCGCCGGGACAAGCAGATCGAGGTCGGACGCGGGAGCAAAGATATTCAGGGCGACAATGGCGATCATGCAGGCATAGAAAACCACTGTGGCTATCTTGCCCCACCATTTCGCCTTCACCAGCTTTCTGCCCTTCTTGACTATGATAAATCCGCCGACCGCCATGAGAAGCTCCTTGACAAGCATAATGGCGAGAGCCAGCGAAATCCACGGGTAATTCCTGTGGTAGACAAACCACATACTGACCACAACCGCGCCGATCGTCAGCTTATCCGCGATGGGATCCAGAATCTTGCCCAGCTCCGTTTCCTGATGCAGCTTGCGGGCAAGAAAGCCGTCAAGCATATCGGAAAGCCCCGACAATACAAGAATGATTCCCGCATACGGATAATACTGCGGGCCCATGACAAAAAGCACACAGAAGAACGGTATAAGCACTATGCGGAAACCCGTAAGCGTATTTGGAATATTCATAAAGACTTTCACCCCTTATTGACCCCGTATCATCCCGTTATGCCTTCCCCGAGAAACAGCATCAACAGGTTGTTTTCATTGAAGATTTTGAAGATATACGACTGGGAATACGTTTCCGGCCGGAACAGGATAAAATCGGGCAGAACCGGCCCTACCAGCTGAACCATCGACAGTATGATGAGAAGGATCACAACGATTTTACCCGCGCCCAACACCATGCCGTTGGTGGGGGATACCGCCGCTCTGTCGGGATTGTAGAAATACGCTTCCACTGTCGGATAGAAAGCCCTCAGCAACCGGTAACAGCCCGCAAAGGCAACCCCGAAGAAAAGCGCCCTCACGACCCCGTCGATGACCGGTCGCGCGAGAATGTCGACGATTTCACCGGTTGCGGTACTCAGATCGCCCGCAAGCAGCTTATTGAGCTGATTGAGATTGTCCCCTGAAGTCGTGTGATAGATGCGCGCGCCGTTATTGACCATCGCGGGCATATGATTCATAATTCTTTCCACGGTGGTCAGACTGGTATCGACGTTTCCGGAATCAATAACGGTTTTCTCTACGCGTCCCATAATGACCGGACGGAAGAAACTGGAATAACAGAAATCGCCGAGAAAAACTCCTATCGGCACAGCCACTACGGATGAAAGGATAAATGTCACCGACTCCATCGCGTTTTTGAGCTGCGATTTCACCGCGCATTTCTTGAACATGAATATAAAGAAAAAGATTGTCGCAACATCCAGTACTATTCCCAGCAAAGCGTTTATCCCCCTTCAGGTACAGATAATTGAAAAGGCTTTCATGTTATCATAACACAAGATTGCCATAATAACAAGCTCATTCAAATAAAATTAACAATTTTCATTCGATTGTCTAATCAACCGCGGAAAGAGTCATGGTTCCTTTGGCAAGGAGTCTTCCCTCAGAAGTCAGAATCATCTGGCAGTCGGTCGGAACATCCGCCTGCCGGAGCAGCTTCCCCTCATAGCTGTAGCAGCTCACGGCGGAATTGCACAGCAGGTTGATCCTTCCGTCGCCGAGATCCACTATCGGCGCGGTCAGTCCGGTCTGAATCTCCGAGATCTTCCGGCATTTCCTGTCAATGACAGTGACGAAAGCGTCGTGGCCGTCAGAATTGGCGGAGAACACCAGCGCAAGCTCCCCGGAATCATTGAAGCAGTAGCTGTTCAGATTGCTGTCATTATAGGGATAGAGAAAGCTGTCGTCATTATGGACGCCCATAAACGACGCGAAATTATCTCCGACCGCCGCGACACACGAATTGTCTTCAAATCGGATATCTACAATCAGCGTGTCCTTGAACGCATACTCCTTCAGATTCTTTTTTTCTCCTATTTTCCTCATGTTGACCTTGGATACAAGCACTCCCTCGTCCGTGGAAAGACTCACCCACGCGATATATTTTCCGGAGGGGCTGAGCGTGACATCGGAAATCTTTTCCTCCACGGATTTCCATTTCTGCAAAAGCGTTCCGTCGGGCGCGTACACCACTATCTCGGCATCGGTGGTTTCACTCTTGGTCACAAAGGCAAAACGGCCCGCCGCACAGATATCCGCGCAGATGATCGCGTTTTTGGTTTTGCCGCTGCAGGCGGTTCCGGAGAGCGTCCGCAAAGTGAAGTCCTTGCCGCGTCTGCCGTACAGAAGGCTGTATTTTCTGCTGTTTTCCATGCACGGCGAGGTTAGGTAATGCGGCTCGGAAAGCACCGTCCTGCCGCTCCGGTCATAAATGATGAAGGATGTGTCGGTCATGACAGCCGTTCCCCGCGTGATATGCGCCGCCTTGACCGTGTTTGTACCGGCGACATCCACAGGATACCCGCTGCCCGACGCGGTGATGAAAAGGTACTTGTCACTGAATCCCTGCAGGATGCCGGAGGGGCTGATATCCGCTCCGACAACCATCAGAATCACCACGGCCGTCAGCGCGGCAAGCATTGTCGCGGCCTTCACTGACACTTTGATAAGATCCTTCACCTGTAAATCCGCCATGAAATGATACCATCTGGTTTTTCTTTCAGGGCGTTTCTTTTTTCCCTGCTTTCCTTTTCCCTGTCTTTTTGCGTCGTTGATTTCCGGCATTCCCGCACACCCTTCTATCCATTATTACACAGAATCATAAACTTATCATGAACGCCTCATTTTCCCGGCATGATCAATGAGGTAATAATTATTATATCATATTCTTCCCGCTAATACAATACCTTATTGAGATATAATCCGCAGGCATCGGCGGTAAATCCCGCGCGATTCCTGTCGCGTGAGGACAGAATGGCGGGTATCGATCCGGGGGCGAGCCTTCCCGCCGACATCTGAAGCAGTGTTCCCACCATAATTCGCACCATATTGTATAGAAATCCGTCGGCGGTGACAGTGAATCCAATCATACTTTCCTCCCCGGACAGCCGCCTGACATCGCATTGCGTAACACACCGCACCTTGTCCGCCACATCGCTGTTGGCGGCGCAGAAGGCGGAGAAATCGTGCGTTCCGAGGTAATCCTTCGCCTGTTCATCCATGAAGACAGCGTCCAGCGGGTATTTGTACCACAGCGCCCTCGCGTGCCAGAAGGGATCGCGCAGCGGGGTGTTGAGAATCAGATAGCGGTACTGCTTGCCCCGGCAGTCGTAGCGGGCGTGAAATTCCATCGGCACCTCCGCGCAGTCAAAGGCGGCAATGTCCGGGGGAAGCTTCGCGTTCAGGGCGAGCGGGAGCTTCTCGCAGGGGATCAGGCATTCCGTGCGGAAGCTGACGCAGAATTCATTGGCATGGACGCCGCTGTCTGTCCTGCTGCAGCCGATGATCGGCACATTCTCCCGGAGAATCTCCCTCAGCGCAGTCTGGAACACAAGCTGTACTGTGCGGCGGTCATTCTGCACCTGCCAGCCGCTGAAATTCCTCCCGTCGTATCGCAGTCTGACCAGAAGGTTGCGCATTTCCATCCTCTCCCCTATGCCCTATGTTATACCCATAACATTTTATATGCTGGGGCGGCAATTGTCAAGATTAACAACGCAAAAACCGTTCCCGCGCGGGCGTTATCCGCCACATAACGGGGACGGTCAATCAACTGATACGCAGGCTTCATTCGCCCGACGGACCGGAAGCCAGCGTTGTGCCGGTCGATGAAGTACCTGACAACGCTGACGAGGAAGTGACAGAAGTGGCAGAAGTACCGGCGTCAGGAACCGATGAAACCCTGCTTTCCGTAGAAGAAGTGGAATCGGTGGTGCTGTCGGTCGATGGATCGTGATGGAAATACGGATTTCCCGCCGCCCATTGGTCAGTGGGATCCCAGCCGCGGTACAGCGCGTCCCTGTTCCGGGCGGGAATATCCGGTGCGGAAGGTCCGTTTTCATTCACAATGCTGACCACCGTGCCGATCGGCATATTGTCATAGATCCATTTGCAATCTGTTACACACATCCTGATACAGCCCTTTGACGCGGGAGAGCCGAGCTTGTCGTACTCCGCGTCCTTGAGTGTGGAGGGATCCATCCTGTAATAGGGAACCGAATGAAAAAGATAACTCGGGCTGATTGAGCTGCAATACTGCCCGTACACCCCTCCGACAAGCCATCTCCAACGGTACTTTGCCCTGATTTTATACTTACCGGTTCGCGTAGGACTGGAGTCGGCGCCTGTGGAACATCTGAAAACTCGCTCAGTACCGCTGACGCTTCCGTTTTCATCGAGCCGGTAGACAACCGTCGACTGACTTCCATTGTAAACAACGATCTTATACTTGTTTCCGGACGATGCTTTTCTTGTCGCGCTCGTGGAAGCAGGCTTCCCGCCGCGTTCCGCCGTGGTTGAGCCGTTGCGGTCAGTCTCCGTCGTGTCCTGCGGAATGCCGGGCAACTCTTCCTCGGAATAATCCTTCGCCTGCTCGTAATAAAATTCCAGTGAAAACACACTCCCGGTAATTCCCGCACTGGCACACGCGCTGAAAACAGCCAACCATCCCGCGATAATTGCACAGGAAACAATTCTGACGGTTCTTGACCTGCCGCCTGTTTTCTTCATATCCGTTTCTCCTTCCGATGCAGGATCCGTATCGTTCTGTTGACCGCCGCCGGTTCCGGGCTGCGGAAATACAGCATTGATTGGGCGAAAACCGATGGATTCCGCGCTTACCTGAAATATATTATATCAGCAATTGTTTTTCAATTGATTAATTTCCTGTAAAAAATCGGCAGGACGCTCCGGTTGCCCGGAACACCCTGCCGCAATCAGCGTTATTCTTCTGGTTATGCGAAATACGGATTGTCATCCGCCCATTTATCGGACGGGTCCCAGCCCTTGAAGCGCGACGCCCCGCGTCTGGACGGCACACCCGGACCCTTCGGGCCGCTGTCATCCACTATGCGAACCTGCGTGCCGATGTCGCATTTATCGTAAATCCATTTGCAGTCCCGCACACACATTCTGATGCAGCCCTTGGAAGCGGGCGTTCCCAGCTTGTCATATTCCTCGTTCTCAAGCGAAGAGGGGTCTTCGTTGACCATATAGGGCACGGAATGGAAAAGATAGTCGCTGCTGATGGAGCTGTTGAATTGACCGTAAACATTCCCCACAAGCGCGCGCCAGCGGTATTTGGCGCGAATATGATATTTGCCTGTGCGCGTGGGGGAGGATTTTTTGCCGGTGGAGCAGGTGAAGGACTTGATTTTCTTGGTATAATCGCCGTTTTTGTCCTTTCCATACACCACCACCGACTGACTTCCCTTATACACCACAATGAAATATCTGGCCGACTTATCATCGGGCTGAATCGACAGAAGCAGCGATTCTTTGTCCGAAGCGGTTTTCTTTGTGGTGGACTTGGTCGTCTTCGATGTCGTGGATTCTGTTGTGGCGGACGTGGTCTTCTTGGAGGTGGCGGACGCATCTCCGTCCTCCCCGAGAATCTTACAGCAGGAAGCCATCACCCAGCCGGATTGGCCGCCGCCCAGATCAATTTCACACCACGTTATCTTATTGCCCGATTTTTTGGTGGAGAGAAGCTTATACACCTTTCCGCTGGATGTTGTGGCTATCACGCCAAAACGCCTGCCGCCTCCGGAGCGGATATTGACAGGCGAAACAGTAATCCTGACCTGCTTTTCACCCTGCTTTTTGGTGGAGGAATCCGTTTTGGCGGAAGAAGATGTCGTTGTTTTCTTTTTGGTGGTTTTGGTGGTTTTGGTGGTTTTGGTGGTTTTGGTGGTTTTGGCTGACGACGCCTTTGATGTGGCCGTCGTGGCATCCCCGGCCGGTTCCACCAGCTTGCAGCAGCGGCTCATGATCCATCCGCTTTTCCCGTTGCCAAGCGCAATTTCATACCATTCGGTATTCTCTGAATCCCTGGTGATGGAAAGCAGCTTGTAGACCTTTCCTTTCTCCGTCACGGACAACACGGCATACTGTCTGCCCGCGCCGGAACGGATATTGACCGGGGAAACGGTGATTTTTACCTTTTTTTCTTCGGAAGGCAGGGCTGTCTTTTTGGTTGTCTTGTCTTCAGCCTTCGATGTCCTGGATGTTGCCGCCTTCGATGTGGCGGTCGTGGTGGTGGTGCCGGCATTTCCACCGGCCATCTTGCCGCAATTGGACATAATCCAGCCTTCAAGGTTGTCGGTATACTGAATCTTATACCACGCTTTGCCGTCGGAATCCACGCCGCTGCCGAGATATCGGTACCGGCTGCCCCTGGATGTGCGGCCTATCCGCTCAAATTCTCCCCCCGCGCCCTTACGGACGTTGACGGGACTGACGGTAATTTCAATCCATTCCTCGCCGCTCTCAACCGGATCGGAAGCCGTTTTCGCGGAAGCGGTTTTTTTTGTCCTGCGCGTGGTTTTCGTGGTTTTCCTTTTTGTTTTTGACGTGGAGACACCGGAGGTTTCGGAAATCCGGGATTCCGTTGATTCACGCGATTGGGTCATGTCGGCGTCAATGATCATCTCGCCCGGCGATACGACCGGTTTTGTTTCCGATGAGGCCGGAATGACGCCATACTTCCACACTGTTCTGCGCGCCTGCGCCACGCCGATCAACGCGGCAACCGCGACCACTACAAGGCATACCGCCTGCGTCAGCCTGCGGGAAGCGGCATTGCCGGCGGCTGCGGCATTTTTTCCTCCGGTTTTGTTTTTTCTTCTTTCGCTCATTTTTCCTCTCCCATTGATCATTGCGCGGCTTTGCTGTTTCTTTCCAGACTGCGGTTCTGACAGTCTTCAGCTATTATTATAATATCCATTTTTGCGGGATTTATTAACTTATTGTAAATCCCGGCAAAACTCTCCACAATTCTGCAATATTATTAATGAAAGCGCGGAAAAACAAGTCGAATATGGCAATAGTATGCCAGTCCCGCCGGCATTCGACATGGACAGAGGAAGCGGAAGAGATAATCTGCATACGCTCATCGCACTACCGTCCCGCACTCTTGACCGCGTGTTTATCAAGCGTTTTTCATTTTGATGCCATTACTCTCTTTGAATAATATGAAAATCTGCCTTTTGATATTGTCTGAAATAATGCTTTTGAAAAGATTGAAATATCATACTATATGTGATACAATAATCTTCGGATTTCAGATAACAAAGGAGCGAATTACCATGGTCGATCATGACAGAATTGTCAGAGCAGTAACGGAAATTCTCGAAGCGGTCGGAGAGGACACCTCGCGCGAGGGGCTTCTGGAAACGCCCGAGCGTGTGGCGAGAATGTACGAGGAGGTTTTCAGCGGGCTGCATGACAATCCGGAGCGTCATCTCAAAATATTCCACGAGGACGACAAGAACGGCGAGGTCGTTATCGTCCGCGACATACCGCTATATTCGATGTGCGAGCACCACCTCCTGCCCTTCATCGGAAAGTGCCACATCGCCTATATTCCCCAGAACGGCAAGATCATCGGGCTTTCCAAATTCGCCCGCATCGTGGACTGCTTCGCCCGCAGACCGCAGGTACAAGAGCGTCTGACCTCGCAGATCGCCGATTTTTTATATAAACATCTCGACCCGCTCGGCGTTGCCGTCGTCATTGAAGCCGAGCATCTCTGCATGACCATGCGCGGCGCGCGGGCTGCCGGAAGCTGCACCCAAACGAGCGCGCTCAGGGGTATTATCCGCAGCGACGCGAGGACGCGCAACGAAGTCATTACCCTGCTGGCGGGAGGGAAGACGCTGTGAACGGTTCCCGTCATACTATGGACTGGCAGATCGGCGGCGGACGGGCCATTCATTCCGACCGCACCCGCATCATGGGCATCCTCAACGTCACGCCCGATTCCTTCTCGGACGGGGGGCATTATGCCGACGCGGAGAACGCTGTCAGCCACGCATACAAAATGGCTTCTCAGGGTGCCGATATCATCGACGTCGGCGGGCAATCCACCCGTCCGGGGCATATTCCGGTTTCTCCGGAGGAGGAATGGCGCAGAATCGAGCCGGTATTGCAGGCTCTATGCGCGGACGAATCTCTCATTATCTCCGTTGACACCTATTACCCGGAGGTCGCACGGAAGGCCATGGAGCTTGGAGCGCACATCATCAACGATGTGACCGGCTTCCGCGACCCGCTGATGCGTCAATACGCCGCCCGTTACAAGGTCGGCTGCGTGATCATGCATGACATTACACTCGACGAAAAAGAGGACGTTTGCGCCGCGCTTGTCAGCTTCTTTCAGAAACGGACAGCCGAATGCATGGATGACGGAATCGAGCGGGAAAGAATCTGCCTTGATCCCGGCGTGGGCTTCGGCAAGAGCTATGAGCAGAATGTATCCATTGCCAGGAGATTCGGCGAGATATGTTTTGAAAACTATCCCATGCTCGCGGCCGCTTCCCGCAAGCGGGTGATCGGGATGTCCTGCGGCAATCCTCCCGCAGATGAGCGTATGCCCGGCACGATCGCCTACCACACCGCCTGCATTCTGGGTGGCGCGAATCTCATCCGCGTCCACGACGTTGCTGAGGCAGCGCAGGCGGCAAAAGTGGCTGACGCAATCCTCCATTCCTATAATGAATAATTCCTAAAGAAATCAAAAAAGCCCTCTGAGCTTGCCCTGTCGGTTGACAAGGCGCCTTCAGAGGGCTTTTTCTCGCTGCTACGGAAGAAGGAAGGATTTTTACTTTTGCTCCGGCGTATCATTCTGCGGCTGAGGTACAGAATTCTGCGGCTGCGATGAAATATGCTGCGGCTGGGGTACAGGATTCTGCAACTGGGGAGCGTTATTCTGCTGCTGCGGAACAAAATTCTGCGGAGGAACAAAGCTCTGCACCACCTGAATGGCCTTCTGGATCACCTTCATGCAGGATTTCTTCGGAATGGCCGCGTAAAATCCGCTTTTCAGTGAAACCTCGCAAATCGTCAGACCGAACATACCGGGGCAGAGCCAGCCGGAAATAAGGATCATATTCGGCTGATATTCGAGCTTGATGAACTTCATGGCAGTCGCTAAGCCGGTTCCCTTTTTCCAGACAAGCTCCTCCCTTCCGGACTCCTTGTAACTGGTGAGGAAAAAGCCCTCGCCTGCCAGCATGGCGCAAAGGGCATTGTTGACCGCGTTAGGATCAGCGTACAGCGGCATCTGAACAAAGGTGCGGCCGCTGTTGTGGGTGATGGTGTATCCGGGATTATTCTGCATAATGGTACCTCCTGATAATGGAATCTTTGCACTTCTGCAATAATATTGTACACCATTATTTCAGAAAAGTCAACGGAAGAAAGAAAGCCGGGGTATTATGCGTTCTTAGCACAATACCCCGGCGAAGTTTACATTCTGTCGCAGCGGAACCGGCTGCCGCGGATGCTTACCACGGCACATCCCGCTGCAAATGAAGCGGACGACGGAAAAGGGAATTACTTCTTGTCCTTCTCTTCCTTCTTCTTTTCGGTCGGATCAACCAGCTCAATAATGCACATCTCGGCAGCGTCGCCTCTGCGGGGACCTGTCTTGATGATGCGGGTGTAACCGCCTTTGACGCCTTCGTACTTCGGCGCGATCTCGTCAAAAAGCTTCTTTGCGATGGTTTCTTTGGTAACGAATGCCATGACATTTCTCTTCTGGGCGAGTTGGTTTGTCTTGGCGATGGTGATCATCTTTTCAGCCAGAGGCTGTACTTCCTTCGCGCGTGTAACGGTGGTTTCGATTCTGCCGTTTTCAAAAAGGAAAGTAACCATTGCTC
The DNA here is from genome assembly GCA_902803035.1 of uncultured Ruminococcus sp. Taxonomy (GTDB): domain Bacteria; phylum Bacillota; class Clostridia; order Oscillospirales; family Acutalibacteraceae; genus RUG762. Next base: position 243 of record CADCON010000061.1, on the reverse strand, counting down.
TGAGCATTGCCAGTCTGTGATCGGAAGTTCTTCCGAGCTTTCTTGTACCTGGCATGGAATTCACTCCTTTACTACTTGTCTATATCATTTCTGCCCGGACGACGACAGGGAACGCTTCGCGCCCCTTATTCGTCCTCCTTGCGCAGCCTGTAGCCGAGGGATTCGAGCTTTTCAACTACTTCCTCAAGGCTCTTTCTGCCGAGGTTACGCACTCTCATCATGTCCTCTTCGGTCTTGCTGATG
>CADCON010000060.1 GCA_902803035.1 uncultured Ruminococcus sp. | reverse complement strand
TGGACTCATAAGCTTCTTTCATCTTTTCCATCTTTCAGCACCTCCTTCTGGGCATATGGCTCCGTTTCTCTCGGAGCAAGGATATTGTCGCGCCAATTGCGCAACAAAGCTAGTTTAGCATATTTCCGGCGGAATGTCAAGTGCCTTGCGCGATTTTCTGAAAAAAATCAGCCCGCCGCCCGGCCGGTTGAATGCCCCGCCGCTTCCCGGTCAATCCGGAAATAATTGACGACGTATTCTCTGATTCTCCTTGAAAAGGGAGAGAAAATGTGTTATGATAAATCCGATAAGCGCGTTATTTGAATAGACATCAGAAAAAGGAGATGGCCGCAATGATTTTCATTACAGGCGACACACATATCGATTACGATATACAGAAGCTGAATTCGGATTGCTTTCCGATGGGGAAAAAGCTCACCAAGAATGATTATGTCATCATTTGCGGCGATTTCGGGGGCGTATGGTACGGCGACAGAAGAGATGATTACTGGCTCAACTGGATGGAAAAGAAGAACTTCACCACGCTTTTTGTCGACGGGAACCATGAGAATTTTGACGCGCTGTCAGCCTATGAACAGCAGAGCTGGAACGGCGGCATGGTGCAGTTTATCCGCCCGTCGGTCATTCACCTCATGCGGGGATATGTCTTCCGGCTGGAGGGAATGACATTCTTCGCCATGGGCGGCGCGCGTTCCACCGACATGGAATACCGCGTCGAGGGCGTTTCGTGGTGGCCGCAGGAAATGCCGGATGAAGAGGAACGCCTCCGCGCGCGTCAGAATCTCGCCCTTTGCGACAATCAGGTAGATTATATGATCACCCACGACGCGCCGCGCTCCATTGCGCGCCTGATTGCCCCCAGAAGATCGGAAATCGACGAGCTGATGCCGTTCTTGGAGGAGCTGAAGACGTCCGTCGCCTATCGCCACTGGTATTTCGGGCATTTTCATCTGGACTACGATGTGGACGACCGGCATTCCGTGGTATTCAACAGAGTGATTCAGCTCTGAGCTGATGAGAAGGGGGAGATAATGCCGTGATCATTGATTCTCATGTGCATATAGGCTGTTTCGGGCGTTTCGATATGAAGCCCGATGATGTGATCGGTTCCATGAAGCGTTACGGAATTGATTATTCTCTGGTGTCGCCCATTACCGGCGCGGAATGCAACGAGAATCTTTCGCCGCTGCCGGATGACTGGCCATATCATCAGGTGTCCGCCAACGAGGAGGCGATCGCTTTCGCCCGTCGGAATGACGGAAGGATCGGCGTCCTGCTCTGGTGCAGACCGCGCACGGAGGGATTCAATGACGCCTTCGCCGCGCTGGCGGACCGTGGCGGGACATACGTCAAGGGGCTGAAATTCCATCCCTACTATTCCATGCTGCCCATTACCGCGCCGCAGGTGGAGCCGTATCTTGCCTTTGCCGCCGAAAGCGGGCTGCCGGTGCTGGTTCATTCCGCGGACGACGAATTTTCGCAGCCACGGTTTGTCTATGAAGTCGCCAAAGCGCATCCGGCGGTCAATTTCATCATGGCCCATGTGGGGCTGGTCACCGACAACGAGGAAGCGACTGAACTGATCGGCGCGCTGCCCAATCTCTATGGGGATACGGCGTGGGTCAGGCCGGAAGCGGGACGGAAGCTGATCCGGAAATACGGCGCGCACAAGCTGCTTTTCGGCACGGATAACCCCATCGACGGCCCGGATACCTACAACCATCCCTTCTACCGGGTGTATCTGGGGCAGTTCAGGGAATGGGTGTCGCCGGAAGAATATGACCTTTTGATGTGCGGCAACGCCTGCCGGCTGTTTGGCCTGTCCTGAAGATCAGTTGTCGTGTTCCCCGTACATTGCCGACAGCAGGTCGATGGTCAGCGCCATCATCGCCGCCGCCGCCGCGCTCCGGATCATGCTGTGAAACAGCTCGTCGGCAAGAATGACGGAAGGGACGCTGCCGATAAAGCCGAAGACGTTCATGTACAGTCCCGCGCATATCACGCCGGAAATGATGTAGACCGCCGTGACAAAGCAAAGATATTGACGCGCGCGGCCGCATAATTTTATGCAAAAAAAAGAAAATTTCGGTTCTGACATTGATTAATCCTCCGCAATCATCTATAATGTAATTCACGCCGCTCTACCCGGCGCAGAACTATTCTATCATATCCCGCGCGATCAGGGAATACATCAGATTATGGAAACTGACCGGAAAGGAGTCTTGCCCTATGGCGACGGTCGGAATGTCTACATCCTGCTTCTATCCGCTGGCGACCGAGCTGGCCCTCCGCAACGGATTGGAAGCCGGCGTCAGGCACTTTGAGATACATTTCAGCACCTTTTCCGAGCTGGACAGGCACTATCTGAAGGAACTGAAAAAAATGCTGCGGCATTACGGCGGGCGGATTCATTCCGTGCATCCCTTCTACAGCGCGCTGGAATCCGCCATGTTCTTTTCGGATTACTGCGAACGCCGCTTTGCCGACGGTCTGGAGATTTACAAGCAGATTTTCCAGACGGCGGCCTTTCTGGGGGCGGAGTATGTGGTGTTCCACGGCGGTCTGAATGTGGGCAAGATACGGGTGATGGTGCCGCAGGACGAATACATAGAGCGGTACAATATGATCTTTGAATGCGCGCGTTCCTTCGGCGTCACGCTGCTGCACGAGAATGTCTACACCCACATCGCCCAGACCCCCACCTTCTGCCGCCGCATGATCGAATACCTGGGGGACAAGGCTCTCTTTACGTTCGATAACAAGCAGGCGCGCCGCGCGGGTTTCGATCAGACGGAATTTCTCCGCGCGGTCAGCGGTCATGTCCGCGTGATTCATATCAGCGATTACGACCGGGAGCACGACTGCCTGCTTCCCGGCAAGGGCGTGTCGGATTTTGCCGCCCTCCGGAGGGCGATGAGCGGTGAGGACGACAGGGCGTACTGGATGATCGAGGTCTACAATGACGCCTTCCGCAGCGCGGAGGAAATCGGCCTGTCGCTCAATTTCCTTTCAATGAAGCTGAGCGAAGCGGAAAAAGCAATGTTTACAAATAGTTAACTCCCATTACATCTTTTGAAAACAGAAGGAGTGGATAATGAATATGATCAATGTCCTTTGCATCGGCGACGTGATTGGCACAGTGGGATTGAAAATGCTGCACAGGCGTCTTTCCACGATCAAAAAGCTGAAAAGAATCGACGCGGTCATCGCCAACGGTGAGAATTCCGCCGACACCAACGGCATTACGCCCGATTCGGCGGATTATCTTTTCAATTGCGGCGTGGATCTGATTACCACCGGCAATCATTCGTTCCAGCGCAAGGAGAGCTATTCGCTTTACGAGAACGTCAGTCTTCCGGTGATCCGTCCCGCGAATTACCCGCCCAAGGCGCCCGGCACCGGCAGCGACGTCATCGATCTCGGACGGGCGCGCATCAGGGTGCTGAATATGATGGGAACCGTGAGCATGAATCCCGTGCTGGACTGCCCCTTTGCCACGTCCGATGCCCTGCTTGAAACGATAGAGGAAAAGATCATCATCATGGATCTTCACGCCGAGGCAACCGCGGAAAAGCGCGCCCTCGCGGGCTATCTCGACGGCAGGGTCAGCGCGGTCTTCGGCACCCACACCCACGTGCAGACCGCCGACGAGCAGATTCTGCCCCACGGCACCGGCTTCATTACCGACGTGGGAATGACCGGGCCGATCCATTCCGTGATCGGGGTGACGGTGGAATCCGCCATAGAGAAAATGAAGACCAAAATGCCCGTGCGTCTGCCTTACGCCGACGGGGAATGCATGATCAACGCCGTGATTTTTTCGATTGATGAAAAGACCGGCAAAACCGTCGATGTGGAAAGGCTGAATATCAGGGATTGACACAGAATGCAGGAGGTGAGCGGCTTGAACGCCCCAAAAAAGAGCATCGCGGCGCGTCTGATGGCGGCATTTCTGGCCGCTGCCGCGCTTTTCGCGCTTACGGGCTGCGATGATACCGATTACGACTGGAAGGCGGCGGAAGAGCGGCGTTCGCAGCTCTATCACACCTCGCTCGACACCGACAACAAAATCGACCTCGGCAGGAACGGCGAAACAGACATGACGCTTGCCTATACCGCCGGCGACGATTTCAATCCCTATACCTGCCAGTCCACGCTGACGAAAAACATCTGTTATCTTCTCTACGACAGCATGATCCAGATCAATCCCGATTTTGAGCCGGAATACGTCATCGCCAAATCGGTGAAGATTGACCATACCATCGTCACGGTGAAAATCCGTTCGGGCATCGTCTTTTCCAACGGCGACCCGCTGACCTCCGACGACATCAGCTATTCCTTTTATCTGGCGTCGCGGAAGGAGAGCTGTTATTATGAACAGCTTCAGAATGTGACTTCGTGTTCGGCGAAGGGAATGACCGTGACCTTCATGATGAAGAATGAACACGTCAATTCCTTCCGGCTGCTGGATTTTCCGATTGTCCACTATGATCCCAAGGCAAACAAGAACCTTCCCCCCCTAGGCAGCGGGCGGTATAAATTCGCCACGCTGTCCGATGGCGTCACCCCGGACAGGACGCTGCTGGTCAGGAATGGCAAGTGGTACAATCCCGACGGCGTTTCCGTTGAAACCATCGCGCTTAAGGAACTTCCCACGGTGGAAAGCATTGTCCACAGCATTGAAATAGGGACAGTTTCCTATATGTACACCGATATGCGGGACGGGACGCCGAAAAACGTCAATGCCAACTACCGCAAAGTGGATATCAACCACCTTCTCTATCTGGGCGTCAATACGAATGACACCGCCCTCGCGGACGAAAATGTCCGTCACGCCATCAGCTACGCCATCAGCAATACGGAGGTCGCGGCGGCGGGATTCGGGGGAATGGCACTCGCCGCCACCGGCCCCTTCACGCCCAACTGGAAGGAAGCGGCGCAGTATCAGACCGGCAGCGGGCGTTCGAGCGTCAGCCTTGCCAAAGACGCCCTCGACCAGTCGGGATATGTCATTGTCAACAACGGCATACGCGAGGACCAGGGCGGCAAGCAGCTTTCCTTCAATCTGCTGATCTGCCGCAGGAATCCCCGGCACATGGCGGCGGCGGAGAGCATCAGGAACCAGCTGGCGCGGGTGGGCATCAATGTCGATATCACCGAAATATCCGGTCAGGGGCTGATCAAACGCGCTTCGGAGGGGAAATATCACCTGTATCTCGCGGAGTACGCCGTGCAGAACGACATGGACATCGGCAGGCTTTTCACCCCCGAAGAAGGGCTTTACAACGGGCCTGTTCCGTATGACAGCGTGCGGACCTACACCAATTACAGACTGGGTCTGGGAAAGCTGGAGGATTTCATTCAGTCATTTGAAGGGGAGCTTCCCTTTATTCCGCTGTGCTATCGCATGGGCATGGCGGTTTACGCCCGCTCCATCGAGGGCGTGGGCGAAATCTGCGAGGATCAGTTGTTTTACGATATGCAGAAGTGGAAAGTGACCAAAACCGGCCCCTCATCAGAGGACGAATCATAAAATTAACAAAATATTTATTGTTTTATTTCAAAAAACTGCTATTATTGCATTGTAAAATTATTTACTTTGTGCTATAATCCATATGATAAAGTAATCTTGGGGCGTCATCTTTGGCTGTTTCAGGAGAAATACTGTTTCATCTGCGATGAAAATCTTAATACTTAGGGAGTGCTTGCTGTGATTAAAGGCAGTGTTTTGCGCGATGCTATCATTTCCGGCGCAAATTTGATCGAAAACAAGAAGCGTTCAGTTGACGAGCTGAACATCTTCCCCGTTCCGGACGGAGATACCGGCACCAATATGTCCATGACAATGTCGGCCGCCCGCAAGGAAATGCTTCAGATGAGCGACGATGAGCCCGCGGGCGTGGTGGCTGCCAAGGCCGCTTCCGCTCTGCTCAGGGGCGCGAGAGGCAATTCCGGCGTTATTACGTCGCTGCTTTTCCGTGGCTTTTCCAAGGGTCTGAAGGGCGTTGAGAATGCCACCGGCACGGATCTGGCCAATGCGCTCACACTCGGCGTCGAAGCCGCTTACAAGGCAGTCATGAAGCCCACCGAGGGCACCATTCTCACCGTCGGCCGTGTGGCTGCGGAAAGAGGACGCGTCGCCGCCAGCTTCAATAACGACGCCAACTACGTCTGGGACGAGATCTGCAATGCTGCCGAGGACGCGCTGGAAACCACCCCCGAACTGCTGCCCGTGCTCAAGAGAGCCGGCGTGGTGGACGCGGGCGGACAGGGCCTGTGCTATATCTTCCGCGGAATGCAGTCGGTCTTCCGCGACGGCATTATTGCCGCCAGCGAGGTCGCCGATTCCGCTGCCCCGCAGGGTGATGTAGATTCCTTCAAGAGCACCGTCGCTCAGTTTGACGAGGTAATCAATTTCACCTACTGCACCGAATTCATTGTCGAGAAGGAAAATGACACCGATCCCGCCAAGCTCAGGACATTCCTTGAGAGCATCGGCGACTGCGTTGTGGTTGTTGACGATGAGGAAATCATCAAGGTACACGTTCATACCAATCAGCCGGGCGAAGCCATCACAAGGGGTCTTACCTACGGCAGCCTGATTTCCAATAAAATCGAGAATATGCGTAAGCAGCACGAGAATGCCGGCGCGGCAGCTCCCAAGAAGCTCGAAAGAGTCGATCCCGTCGAGGGAGAAATCGGCTTTGTCGCGGTGGCGGCGGGCGAAGGACTTGTTTCGCTCTTCCATGATCTCGGCTGCGAGAACGTTGTTTCGGGCGGTCAGACCATGAATCCCTCCACCGAGGACATTCTCGAAGCGGTGCAGGCGACAGCCGCGGCAACCGTTTTCGTTCTGCCCAACAACAAGAACATCATCATGGCGGCCGAGCAGGCGATTCCGCTTGCCGACAGAAGGGTCGTCGTGCTTCCCACCAGGACCATTCCGCAGGGTCTTACCGCCATGCTGGCATTTGATCCCGACAGCACCATCGACGAGAACGCCGTCGATATGTACAAGGCTGCCGAGAAGGTCGGCACCGGCCAGATCACCTATGCCGCCAGAAATTCCGAATTCAACGACAAGAAGATCAAGGAAGGCGAGATTCTCGGTCTGGTCAACGGCAAGCTCACCTTCACCGAAAAGAGCCGCAGCAAGGCAATTGCCAAGCTCGCCAAGCAGATGATCACCAAGAGCTCCTCCTTCATCACATTGATTTACGGCGAAGGCGTTACCGATGACGAAGCGGAGGAGACCCGCAAGTACATTGAGAACAAGATCGCCAAGAACGTAGAGGTTACGCTGGTCAACGGCGGTCAGCCCGTCTATTATTACATTCTCTCTGTGGAGTAATTGACAAGGACAGATGAGTGAGAAGAATTTTGATCCTGAACAGATCGAATCCAGACCTCTCCAATATTACAAGGGTGTCGGCGAGAAGCGCGCGCAGCTCTTTGAAAAGCTGGGCGTCGGTTCTTCCGACGCCCTTTTGCGGTATTATCCGAGGGAATACGAGGACTGGAGCGACTGCGTCACCGTCGCGCAGGCAAAGGAAAATGCCGGCAACGGCGAAGTCTGCTGCATCATGGCGACAATCACCTCTCAGGTGCGGTCGTTCAGGCTGCGGGGCAACAGAACGCTTTATTCCGCGCGGGCGGAGGACGAAGAGGGAAAGGGCTTCAAGGTCACGTTTTTCAACAACGCCTATATTCCCAAATTACTGCTGCAGGGGAGCCGGTATATCTTCCGTGGCAGGATAACCTTTGGCGGGAACGGCGCGGAAATGACCGCTCCGATGTTCGATTCCGCCGACTGCGGGCGGATCGTGCCGGTCTACCGGGCGACGGAAGGGCTTCCCTCCCGGCAGATTGCCAAGGTCGTGGAGCAGGTGCTTTCGGAGCTGCCGGAGGATCTGGAGGATCCGCTTCCCGAATCGGTGCGCGCGCAGTACCATCTCTGCCACATCCGGTATGCCCTGACGCAGATTCATTTTCCGGACGACAGCGAAACGCTGGCAACCGCCCGCGACCGGCTGGTTTTTGAGGAATTGCTGATTCTTCAGCTCGGAATGCTCCGGCTCAAGGGGCGCAGGCGCGGCACGGCGGGTGTGAAGATCACGGAGGACTTCACCGCGGAATTCTGGAAAATGCTGCCCTTTGAGCCGACCAATGCCCAGAAGCGCGCGGCCGCTGAGGCGATTACGGATATGTCATCGGACGAAAGGCCCATGTCGCGCCTGCTTCAGGGCGACGTCGGGTCGGGTAAGACCGCTGTCGCCGCCGCCATTTGCCACACCGCGGCGCGGAACGGCATTCAGTCCGCGCTTATGGCGCCGACCGAAATTCTCGCCGAGCAGCATTTCCGTTCGTTTGTGGAGCTGCTGGAGCCGTGCGGCATCCGCGTGGGGCTGCTGACGGGATCCATGACCGCCGCGGGCAAGCGGAATGTCCGGGAGCTTGCCGCCCTTGGCATGATTGATGTGCTGATCGGCACACACGCGCTGATTTCGGACGGGGTGGAATTTGCGTCGCTTGGATTGGTGATCACCGACGAGCAGCACCGTTTCGGCGTCAATCAGCGGGGCGCGCTGGCGGCGAAGGGGAAGAATCCCCATGTGCTGGTCATGTCCGCCACGCCCATTCCACGGACGCTGGCCCTGATCATTTACGGGGATCTGGATATCTCCGTGCTGGACGAAATGCCGAAGGGCAGGCTGCCGGTGAGCACCTATTTTGTGGACGGCGGCAAGCGTGAACGGGCGTATGGCTTTGTGAGAAAGCACGTTGCCGAGGGCCGGCAGGGGTATGTGATCTGTCCTCTGGTGGAGGAGGGCGAAAACAGCGGCGATCTCAAGGCCGCCCGGAATTACGCAGCGAGTCTGACGGAAGGGTATCTGAAAGGCTGCCGGGTCGGGCTTCTCCACGGACGCATGAAGGGCGGCGAGAAGGACGGCGTCATGCAGGCATTCGCGGCGGGAGAGCTTGACGTGCTGGTTTCCACCACGGTGGTGGAGGTGGGCGTCAATGTGCCCAACGCGGTGATCATGATCATTGAGAATGCCGAGCGGTTCGGGCTTTCCCAGCTTCATCAGCTCCGGGGAAGAGTCGGAAGGGGAAGCGGGCAGTCTTACTGCATTCTGATCAGCGACGCGCAGAATGAAGCGGCGCTGTCGCGCATGAAAATCATGTGCAGCACGAGCGACGGCTTCCTGATTGCCAATGAAGACCTCAGACAGCGCGGGCCGGGCGATTTCTTCGGGTCGCGGCAGCACGGGCTTCCGGACATGAAAATCGCCGACATGATGACCGATATGCAGATGTTCACACTGGCGCAGCAGGCGGCGAGAGAAATTCTCGCGCGCGATCCCGGATTGTCCTTGCGGGAGAATCAGGGATTAAGCCGCGAGGTGGCGGAATTATTTGACAGCGAAAGGGCGATGAATTAGCCCGCGAAAGAAAAAAGGCCGTTCCGGTCTCCCGATTCGGGAAACGCCGGAACGGCTATTTGTGTCATTTACGCGGAAGCGGTTATGCGCTTTCTGATGTAGTCCTGCACTTCGTCAGGCGTAATGTTAAGTACAAAGGCAAATTCAAGGTTGATGATGCGTTCCGCTTCGCGGAGAATCTGCTCATCGGAGGAATTCAGCTTCTTGTGCGCGGCGAGCTGCGCGCGCTGCTTGTTGTGGAGCGTACCCGCGAGGGCCATGATATTGCCGCGGTCGCCGCTCTGCAGAATACGGTTGAATCGCTCTTTGCGCTTCTTGTGATCGTCCACCCAGTAATCCTCCGAGTTGGGAATATTGTCGATCAGCCTGCCTATTTCTTCTGGAGTGACAAGCGGCTTTGCCTTGTCAAGCAGGGAAGGATTGTCCATAGGCAGATAAACGGTGGTACTGTCCTTGCTGGTTGATCTGAGGACGAAATATTCCGTTTTTTTGCCGCAAATCACTTTCTGGGTTGTTTCCTCGATAGTGAAGACGCCTAAGGTCCCGAATACCACTGTATCTCCTACGTTCAACATAATTAAGGTCACCTCGTAATCTGGAATGATCCCATTGCAGGATTGATAATTTACAACTTCATTATATCAGTTTTTCCCGGAAAATTACATAGGCCGAATCAACAAACTTTATACACGGTTTTTCGGGCATTTTTGGTTTAATGCTTCAAAAAACCGCCCCGTTCAGGCTTTTTTCTTCCGCGCTGGAGCGGATGCCTGAACGGGGCGGTCTGTTGTGCGGGGTCAGTCAGGGATCAGGTGTTGCCCCCGTCCTTCTTTTCTTCTTCCTTCTGCTTCTTGTGGATATTGTTGATATCCTCGGTCGTGCCGCCGCCGAAGTCGTCGGGGGCGCGGAATTTGCCCTTGTCCACCAGGCGGAGGAATGCGTCCACAACGTCGGCCTGAAGCTGGGTGCCGCGGACTTCCCTGATGATGGAAACCGCCTTTTCAAAATTCATGCGCTTGCGGTAGGGGCGGTTGGAATACATGGCGTCGAAGGTGTCGGCGACCGCGATGATCTGCGCGACACGCGGAATTTCGTCGCCTTTGAGCCCCTTCGGATAGCCGCGCCCGTCGGGACGCTCGTGGTGAGAGCCTGCGCCGATGGCAAGTTCCGGCATGATGCTGATGCCTTTGAGCGTATCATAACCCAGAGCGGCGTGCGACTTGATGGTCTTGAATTCCTCGTCGGTGAGCTTGCCGGGCTTGTTGAGCACTTCGGGAGGAATGCCGACCTTGCCGATATCGTGCAGCAGCGCGATGTTGTATAATGTTTCGATGGTGTCCTCGTCATAGCCCAGCTCTCTGGCGAGCATGACGGTGTATTCCGCGACGCGGGTGGAATGGCCGTTGGTGTACTTATCCTTCATATCGATGACCTTGGCGAAGGCTTCGACGATCTCGCGGATAAGCTGCTTCTGCTCTTTCTCCTTCTTGAGGAATTTCCTGGTCTTGCTGCGGTTGTACGCCATCACTACAATGGCAATGGCGAGCAGCCCTATTCCCGCGCAGGCAAGGCGGAACCATGTCAGCTCATACATGGCTTTCTCCTTGACGATGGTCATGGTGACTTCATCGGAGCTGCCGTCCGTCAGACGGATCACAAACCGATACTCGCCGCCGCTGAGATTGGTATAGTCAATCGGCGTGAGATCGCTGCGTCTGACGCTGGTATTCTCGCTGTCGAATCCCTCCAGGCGGTAGGTGATTTCGGGATTTTCCAGCGAATAATTGAAGGCGTAGCTGTAAATGGTGAGCTTCTTCGTCGAGGCGGGAATGGTGACCTTCGCTGAATCGTCAAAGAAAATCTGCCGGCCGTCCGCTTCGACGCAGGGAACGGAAATTTTAACCGCGCCGGACGCTTCAAAGGGCGTTTCGATGTTGACCTTTGCGACGCCGGTCGTTCCGGCGATGTAAAGCTCGCCGGAGTCGGTGAGATCGCTGTAGGCGTTCGCGGTGGCGATGCAGGTGAGGCCGTTGTCCCTGCCGAAATGAGCCGGGGCGAGGTTTTCATTGCTGATCATTTCCTCGGCGGGAATGACGTAGATGCCATTGCTGCTGAGAATCCAAAGCTCATCCTTGCTGTTCTGATAGAGGTCGAAGTTGTTGGAATAGGGGAACTGATCAATGGTGGTGATGTGATAGCTGTCATCGAGATAGGCGACGGAATTGCTGGTGATGATCCAGTCGATATTCCTGGTCAGGTCCTTTTTGATACGCATGATTACTTCGGAGGAAAGCCCCGCGTCAAGACCGACGTGAATCGCCTTGCTGCCGCTGATAGCATAGATGCCGCCGCCGTCTGTGCCGGCAAGGATATCGCCGTTGATACCCTCGCAGACGGTCAGAATCTCGGTGTTGGCAATGCCGCAGTCCTCGCCGTACACGGCTGTGACCCTGTCGTCCTCAATTACCGCCACACCGCCGGTGCAGGCGGCGATCATCCTGCCGTCGGAGGCTTCAATGACCGTTCTGACGCGGTCGGAGGGAAGACCCTCCTCGGTGGAGAATCTGACGACGGCGCCGTTTTCATACCGGAGAAGGGCGTTCTCTCCGAATGTGGCAATCCACAGCCTTCCCTTGCTGTCGCGGACGATGGATCTGATTCTGCATCCGTCCAGCATGGCGAGAAGGTCGCTCTGACCGATGGATTTGCCGGAAGCGGTGACCGCGCCGGAAAGGGGAAGCTCCTGCAGCGGGCCGTCCTTGCCGATGACCGAAAGGCCGCTGTTCTTGCCGCCGATAAAGAGCATTCCGTCGTACATACAGGCGGAATTGACCACTGTTTCGGGGAGATCATACTTCTCAGAGAGATTGGTGAACCGATTGGGGACGATCTTCATAACGCCCTGTTTGGAGGACGCGACCCAAAGATTGCCCTGATAGTCGGTGAGAGTGCCTTCCACAGAGCTGTTGACTGGCAGGTTGGTGAGCAGGATGCAGCGGCCGCCGTCGATAATGCCGATGCCATTGTCCGCGCAGACCCAGATCTTGTCGCCGACCTGTTCGATGGAATTGACATAGTCGAGGGGGGAGATATCCACGGAGCCAATCACGGTCGGCTCGCCGCTGAGATCGATTCTGTAAACCGTGCTGAGCGATGTTCCGACATAAACGGCGTTTTCCTTGGCCGGGTCGGGCAGAATCGTGCGGATATCCGGAATTCCGACAGCGTCCGCGTCGAAGAACGAGGTGATCCGGCCGTCTTTGAGCTTGAAGACCGCGCCGCTGTTGGTCGTGCCGTAAATGACGCCGCTGTCGGCTTTTCGCATGACGCGGATGTATTCGTCGTTGATTTTTTCATCGTCAAGCTGACCGAGCTGACCGTCTTTGTCCACCGTGGCAATGCCGCGGGTGGTAGCGATGAGAATGGTGCCGTCGCTGTCCTCCAGAATGGAACGGACGGAGGAGGATCTGAGTCCGTCCTTGTGATTGTAAATCCGGTAGCTGCCTTTTTCCATCATGGCGACGCCGTTGTCGTTGGTGCCGATCCAGAGATGCTCTTTGCTGTCGACGAAAAGGCTGACGACGCTGGCGATGCCGGTGGTGGAATCCACACGTTCAAAGCTCCTGCCGTCATAGCGCGTAAGGCCGCTGTAGCTGCCTATCCAGATAAAGCCGCCCGGGGTTTCGGCGATTGCGTTGGCTTCGGATGTGGGAAGCCCGTTGGTGTTGTCATACAGCACCGCGGAATAGCCGTCGCCCTTGCCGGTCGGATCGACCGCGAGGGTATGCTGCTCCGACGCCGCCATTACCGTGCCGCACGGCATGAACGCGACGGCAGCCATGGCCGAAAGGCTGAGTGTCGCGGCGAGTGCGATGCTCAGCAGTCTTCTTGATAATCTGCGTGTCAAAAAAATCTCTCCTTTTATCATTTTTGACCTAGAGGATTCGGAGGAAACGCCGCGCGAATCGATTCCCGTTCCAAAGCGGAAGGGTTCATGAGGCGTATCCCTGATAAGGCTGTTTTCATTATAGCATACATTTATCAGAATTTACAATATTTTTTGTTTTATCTTGATAAATCAGATGAATTCTGCTTATAGGCAAAGCGAACCCCCGTCCAGTAAAGCAGGCAGGACGGGGGTTCCCATAGTGGTGCGTCGCAGTCATTGTCATGAAGCGCTTTTTCCGCTCCATGATAATAATAGCACTCTTTGCCGTGATTATCAATAGCAAGCGGACGGAAAGCCGCTTGGTGATTCTCGTGTGGTACTAAAAACGGGACTGCAAAGGCTTTTGACAGAGAATTTTGCGTGACGCGCAACTGAATTATTATGTATTTTGCACAAATAGCGCTGTTCCGGACGGCAGAATCGGATAACGGCACAATGACAGGCATATCAGCCTGTGATGGTGACGGAGGCTTTGCCTATGACATTTCCGCTGCCGTCGTAGAAGCGCACGGTAAATTTTCCGGTTTCTCCCCAATAGGGGTCGGAATAAATGCCGTCCGACCATGTCCACGAACCTTCGCTGGAATCCGAAAACTCAGAGTTGGATTTTTGTTTTTTGTTGGAGGAACCGTCCGGCCATGTCGCCTGGCAATAGATGTAGGTGCGGCCTTCCGGGGGACCGCCGGTTACTGTAAAGTGACAGGACACAGCAGAATACTTGCTGATGGAGCTGTACCTGTCGGAGCTGTAGGAGGAAGTATTGAAATAGATATCGGTCACCTTCCAGGCGAAAAGCGAGTCATAGATTTTTTTGCTGTCCTTGTAATTGGCGGTCTTGAGATCCTTCAGATATTGATAGGTTATTTCGTCTTCTCTGTTCTGGTTGTTCTTTACGTAGGCGTATTGGGCTGATTTTAATTTTGCTTTGCTGTCGCTGTAGTCGCCGGCTTTGGCGAAGGCTTCAACCGCGTCGGTATATTGCTCGTCTTTCAGCAGCTGCTCGCCGATTTTATAATAACATTCCTTGATACGTTTTTTACCGCCGGTGTAGTCTCCGCTTCTGGCAAATTCGTCAATTGCCTCTGTATAATCCTTTTTGCCAAGCAGCTGCAGACCGGTTTTATAATGACATTCCTTGACGCGCGTTTTGCTGTCACTGTAATTGCCGCACTTGCCGAATTCCTTGATGGCGTTCTCATAGTCCCAGTTTTTCATGAGCTGCAGGCCGGTTTTGTAATAGCATTCCTTGATCCGGTTCCGGGAATCCTTATAGTCGTCCAGATCGGTGAATATCCGGATGGCGGACTGGAAATTCCCTTCTTCCACCAGCTTCATGCCATAGAGATAGCGTATTTCAGGGATTTTTTCCTGACAATCCCTGTATTCTCCGAGTTTTTCGAGGATTTCAATGGCTTTTTCGTAGTCCTGATGGTCAACCAATTGAGAGCTGTACTGATACAGAGCGTCATAATATCTCGCGCGGTCGTTCAGCTTCTGATAAATGGCGGCGGCTTCATAGTACTGACCGGCGTCCATCAGCTTTTGCACCTGCAGCAACTGTATCTCATGCTTCTTTTCCGCGCTGTCCTCGTAATCCTCGATATCGTTGAACCGGTTAATGGCTTCCTCGTACCGCTTGTCCTCATACGCCTGGCAGGCAAGGCTGTATTGCAGACGCGGCGCGACAGCAAAAATCATTATCAGCGTAAAAATCACCAGAAATGCCACGCAGGCGGCGACGGTGATGAGAATGGTTTTTTTGCCCATGCCGGACTGTCCCTTGCCGGCCGGTTTTACCCCCAATGCCATTTGTGTGCAGGGAACGCTGTTGTTGTTCATGACAGATTGCTCCTTTTTCGATGGTATTCCCCGTCAGTTATTCTATCACGATTGTCGAATGAAATCAAGCGTAATCTGCCATTGTGGGGCGAAAAAGAAATCTGGCGGGCGGGTTCCGG
>CADCON010000059.1 GCA_902803035.1 uncultured Ruminococcus sp. | reverse complement strand
TGCGAATGCGACGGGGTCACGGTGTACCGCGTTCCCCAGCGATACGCGGATCATTCGATGGCCGTCCATCTGGTAGGATGGTGCAATCAGAACGGAGGACAAAGCGGTATTGAAAGAGCCTACGACAACTGGCTCAGTGACGCCGCAGGCGAATTGTCCGTCGTCTGCCGCGTAAGCGCGTCCGGTAGGAGCCTTGACGGGGCTTCCAGACAGATAATCGACACCACGCCCAATTCGGATCGCGGCGTGATGCTGACCATCGACAGCCACATTCAGAATATCGCCGAAATCGCCGCCGCCAAGCACATTGAAAGCGGAGCGGTGATAGTGGTGCGTGTGGAAACCGGAGAAATTCTGGCGATGGCGAGCCTTCCTTCCTACAACCGCAACGACGTCGCCGCCTATCTCAACGACGCCCGCTCTCCCCTGATTAACCGCGCCGTAGCTCCGTACAACGCCGGTTCCGTTTTCAAGCCTGTGGTGGCCGCGGCCGCCCTTGAAAACGGATTCGACCCGGAAGAAAGATATGAATGCAAGGGGGCAGTCAGAATCGGCAGCGTCACCATGGGATGTATCAGGCAGACCGCTCACGGCAGCGAGAATCTTCAGGACGCCATCTCGCATTCGTGCAACACCTATTTCATCAATATGTCCGGATGCATCGGCGGCGAAGCCATTGTCCGTATGGCTAAAAGTCTCGGCTTCTCAGAAGCAACGCGGCTCGGCGCACACTACAGCGCGTCAAAGGGCAGCCTGCCGGACAGCGGCATTCTGAAGCGTCCCGCCGAGCTCGCCAACCTCTCCTTCGGGCAGGGAAGCCTGACTGTCACGCCCGTTCAGGTGGCGGGAATGATTACGGCCATCGCCCGTGGAGGAAGCTATGTCGAGCCATATGTGGTCTTGGGGTTGACTGACAGGCAGAAGAATATTATTTCAAAGCCGTTTATCCCCGAACAGCATCGCGCCATGAGCCGCGCAACCGCCGCCATTCTGGGCGAATGTATGCGCGCCGCCGTGCTTGAGGGTACAGCGAAGGCAGGCGCGACGGATAAGGTCACCTCCGCGGCCAAAACCGGAACAGCCGAAACAGGCATCATCAAAAACGGCAGGAAAATCAATCAGGCGTGGTATGCCGGATATTTTCCTTATGAAAATCCACAGTACGCCTGCGTGGTGCTCTGCGAGGACGGGACGTCCGGCGGCGGTTCCGCCGGCCCGGTATTCAGGGAAATCGCCGAAAAACTGAGCGTAACAATCAATCGCTGAAATGAATAACCCGATACGGCCGGATGTGACCGTATCGGGTTATTTTGGCAGACAGCCGCGTGCCGACTGACCATTCCGTATCAATTTCCGACGCGGACATACCGGAAGCTGCCGTTTCCGGTTTCAAATTCCGCAATCTGATTCTCCCCTGTGTCGATAAATCCCATGTAGGGCTTTCCCTCGTCAGTGTAGAACACATAGACATAAGCGGATTCATTGGCTTCATAACGGACGATGCCGCGCTGTTCTACCGTCCCGCTGGCATAATACGCGGTAAAGCTCCCGTCCTCCCCGATCGTCACATGAGAAGCGGATGTGTCGCCGTCAATATAAAAGGTTCCGGCAAGTCTCACAAAAGGATCCGATTCGGTGGCGGAGGGATCCGCTGTCATCGAGGACGGAGCGGCCGGGGTGCCGCTCTCCGCAGAAGACGGTGATTCACCCGATGAACCGCAGGCACTCAAAGCCACGCAAAGCACGGCAACAGCCATCATGAGCATCGCATTCCTTCTTCTTGTCAGCATCCGTTTTCCTCCTCCGTTGCTTCGTCGCCGCAGGAAACGCTGAGCGTTTTGATCTCTTCGAACATAAACTGCATCCGGTGCGTTTTCTTGGATATGTGAAAATGACCGCAGTACCACTTTTTGTAATCGACGCTTTCTTCGATTGAATCCAGCCATTCCTCGGTGCTGCTGTCAACCTGTGTCTGGTCTATCCCGCCCAGGAAGGTCTCAATCGGTTCGTATTTTAACGGGCAGGTATGGCTGAGAATGATATCCACCTTCCTCCCCACGCCGTCCAGCTTTCTTTCCACCGATTCCTTTATCTCCGGCGACGGCTGTTCGTTCTCAAACCATCGCCACCCTCGGGCAAGCCTTATATATTTATCAACGCTGTACGCCCCTCCGATGACAATGCAGGAATAGCCGTCAAAGTCATAGATTTCTCCGTCTTTCGCATAGCAGATTCGCGGATAATCCTCCTCGTACCACACAAGGCCGCCGTGAAATTCCTTCGTTTTCATGCCTTCCACATCATAGGGGCGCATTTCATGGTTGCCATGAATGCAGAATGTCGTGAACGGGAAGTAGTTCACAAAGTACTTTGTGAAACGGTCCTTCTCCGTCTCATAATAGTTGAGTCCGGCGTCTCCGAGTATAATCAGCACGTCATCCTCTTTCGGCATCACGTCCATGCTAAAGTCAAAATACCGATTAAAATCCCCGTGTGTATCGCCCGTCACATAAACCATTATCCTGTCTCCCTTCCGAATCATCAATCAAAAAGCGGCGCGGCATATGATCATGCCAAACGCCGCCGAACATACCGGACAATTACTTGATCGTCACTCCGCCAAAGCTGACCGCCGCATAAACGCGAACGACCGGCGCATCCGGAGCGGCAGATGAAATATACTTGTTCTCAACGCCGCCAAAGCTGGTCGAAGTCTGCAACTCCACTCTGCACCCCTGCGGGAGCTTGATCGTAATGCCAGAAAAAGCAGTGTTGACATAAATGACCACATCTTTGAGTATAGCGGCGTCACGCAGGTCGAGCTTCCCGGCGCCGAATGTCACATCCATGCTGCAGCCCTCGAAGACCTTGCCGGAATAATCAGGCTTTACCTGACCAAACGAAACACTGTAATCGGGAAGCGACTCATCAATGATTGCCATAGGGCCGGATTTGTTTTTTTTTATGCCGCTCACGATGGCGCCAATGATCAGGCTCAATCCAAACAGAATCAACAGGGCAGGGAAAATGAGCTTCTTAAAATATTCGCCGAAAAAACCCTGCTGCTGCAGAAGCAGTACAATACCCAAAGCGGTAATGAAAACAGCGAAAACCTTGTTGGAACGGTCATTGAAAAGAGAAATGAATCCGGGTACAATCAGAAACAGCGTCCACCAGCCCTTAAAGAAGATGGTAAAGCTGTCAATGATCTCCAGCGCGGCCAGCGCGTACCCGACGCCGACGGCAATAGCGATAAGCCCCAATACAATGGAAAAAACTTTGTTCTTCATCATGATTCTCCTTCCCGAATAAAAAAATTATCCAAAATCAGTATAGCATATCCGTCAAAATATGTCAATCATAAATAGCGGATATTTCCGCTATTTCTTCTGCTGAACCATCATTTACATCCATTGGATTCCTTGAGGATCATCAGCGTGAAATAGCCCGCGTCTTCAGGAATGGCTTCCGCGTCGGTAAAGAGTCTTTCATTTACCATTCCGCAGTTTTCCACCGCGTAAACCGACCTGCCGCTTTTCCGGATCTGATGAATGACGTCACGGATTTTCCTTCCGGATTTCATCACAACCAGATTCCCCGGCGTTGCGAACAACGCGTCTTCTGTCAGCTCCGCAGGAAGAATGGAAAGCGATTCATTGCCCGTAACAAGCGGAATGTCATGCCTTGCCGCAGCCGCGCAGAACGAGGTAACGCCCGGCACCAGCTCCGTTCCGTAACCGTCAGCATGGAGAATTGCCTGCATATAGCTGAACGAAGAATAGACAGCCGGATCGCCCAGTGTCAGATACACCACGTTCTCCCCACGGTCGAGATAACGCTCCATCGTTTCAGCAGCCTTCCTGTGAGCGCAGGCAAGCGCGCCGCCGTCGCGCAACATGGGAACAGAGAGCGCGACCAGCGTCTTCCTCTTCATCTCCGGCACAGCACGGAGCGCAATCTGACAGGCGACAGATGCTTCCGGAGATGAGCAGCCATTGCCGCAGGGAACCGCTATGATATTGCTTTCCCGGATAGCTCGCACCGCTTTCAGAGTGATCAGTTCGGGATCTCCCGGACCGACCCCCACGCCGATCGCTATTCCCTTTTTTGTCATCTTTTTTCTTCCCCGCAACAAAAATGGTCAGTTGTTGGTTGACGCGGCGGATGTAGCCGCTGCCGAAGTTATCACAGCGCAGACCGCCACCTGCTGGGCGGCTGCCATGGCAACAGCAGAAGTTGTCCCGGTGACCTGGGCATTCCGGGCTGTGTCATATAGATCCGCCGTAAGCAGAGTCGCGTGCATCAGCCGGGTTTTCTTATCTAATCCCAGCAGACCGTACCCCTTCTGCTTCGAGAGAAAATCGTCTATCTCAATAATCGTATCTCTCAGCTTCGCCGTGTCGTCATCAAGAATCGAAACGGCCGCCAGCGTGGCAAGCTCCGTGTATTGACCGTATTTCTTGCCCTTCTCCTTCAATTCGTCATACAGATCGATCAGATGCTCCACCTTTTCGCGCGCCGATCCTTCGGTAAGCGCAAGCACATGGGAAACGGTGTGAATGCTGCTTTTTCCGGAGAATTTGATCTGGAGCAGGTCAAAGCACTTCTCCATATCATCCATCAATTCTGTATTGCTTTTTTCGGAGAGGGCAAGCAGCCCGGCAAGCACGCTGTCCTGATCGTTGGTCAGGAAGGGATGCTGCTCCTTCATCATGTCATAGATTGCCTTGCCCCTGGTAATGACGCTCTGAAGCCTGCTCTCGTCCACTGTGTCGGCAAGCATGATGGCAAGAAGCGCGGTATATTCCGAACGGTTGAATACCTTTTTGATGACATGATAGAATTGCAGCACCTTTTCAACATATTCAGAAGGATTTTCTCTGAACGACGCGTTCGCGGCAAACGGCGTGGACACATTGCCATTGAGATAGGAGAAAACGCCCGCTTTTTTCCGGATGATCTTTTTTGCTTCCTTAAGCTTCTCCAGATCCGCCTTCGCTCCGTTGGCGGTAAGCTCGTTGGCGGCAATCGGCAAAACGTAAACGCTCTCAAGACCGAATACCTTTTTAACGGCATCTCTGTTTTCAATAAAGCTCTGACACAATGCGTTGGTTTTTTCTTCCATAGTTTTTATACTCCTGACGAGATTATATTCTGAGAGTCTGCTCGCGTAGCTCTCCACGCGCGGCCTGTAAAACTCCGCCTATGTAGAGATACGTCAGCCGATCCTGCGGCTTTTGCTTTTTTCAGCGGAAGGCCCGCCTGTCTGCCGTTTTTTTGTATGCCGGACGACTGGAATAAACATCATAAAAATCGCACAGTAGATCCAAATGCCGATTTTGCAAAAGAGATCCGCCGTGCGATGTTCTGCGCCATTATCCGAAGAAGTCCAAAGCCACTCCTTCCAGAATGCCCAGGACAAGAAGAATAATCTTACCGGTTGTCTGCGGTTTTTTGATGTACACCGGAGTGATAAAGCCTATGGCTGTCAACGCCGTTGCAATCTGATAGAAATAGCTGCCGGGAAGTATCTGATTGTGGGAAAGAAGATAGACAATCGGAAGGAGCAGCGCAATGGTCGTTACAGGCACACCAAGATAGCTCTTGCGATGACCGGTTTCTTCTTTCTGACGGTTTTCCTCAAGGACGTTGAAATAGGCCAGTCTGATGACAGCCGCCAGAATAATCATGACGGCGCATACTCCGGCCGTGAGTTTATTTTCGGAGATCGTGTAGCAGAAAAGCCCCGGCAGCACGCCGAATCCCACGAGATCGCAGAGAGAATCAATCTGGATGCCGAATCGCTTCTGATTCTCGTCGCGCTTTTTGGTGGCAGCCACCGCGCCGTCGAACATATCGCACAACCCGGCGACCATCAGACACCACATCGCAGCACTGAATTGGCCGCCGATTGAACAGAAGATACCGATAACGGCGGAAATCATGCCGGCATATGTAAGCAATACCGTATAATTATAGTATCCGATCATTCTGCGATTCATTAACAACACTCCATTTGTCCTCAATAATCAACATCAAAGGAAATATTGCGCAATATAACCATTTATCCCATCAGGTACGGCAATATTATATGAGAGAATAAACAATATTAAAGGTTTATTCAATATTTAATTGCATTTAGATATTGAAATTCTGATACCTGATAATGTATAATGTATATCACACTACGCTTATTATATACCATAAAAATTGATGTGTCAATCATTTATTGATTGTTGATTGCGAATTTGTTTTATTTCAGCGGTCAGAAAATGGGCGGCAGCATTTTTATTGTTCTCTGATATATAAAGCAGTTGGTCCAAGTGTTAAATCACATGATTTGAGGTTGATTTTTGACAAATGGCAAATGGAGTAAGCATCAGCGATAAATATAAAAAAATATTCTGGGCGGCTTTCTCTCCACTGCTGGCAATGCTCACGGTCTGGGCATTGCTGAAACAGAACGAGAGAATTTCCATGAGTGAAATTGTTCATACTGCCGCCGGCGCCAATAAATTCTGGTTTGGTCTTTCCGTGGCCAGTTCTTTTATCTACATTCTCTTTGAAGGAATGGCACTGTGCACCATCATCAAGGGTGCGGGACTCAGGACAAAAAAGCGGAACTGCGCCTTATACAGCACCGCGGATATCTATTTTTCCGCCATCACCCCATCCGCTACGGGCGGACAGCCCGCCAGCGCGTATTTCATGCTTCGTGACGGTATCCCCGCGGGCGTGGCAACCGCCGTTCTTCTGCTGAATCTGATGATGTACACCATGTCAATTGTGGTGCTGGGATTCATCTCCGTCATCATCTGTCCGCAGGCGTTCGTTCAGTTCAACGCTCTTTCCAAAGCGTTCATCGGTGCCGGCATCGCCGTTCAACTCGGCCTGTCTGTCTTTTTTATGATGATACTCAAGAACGGCGATCTTGTCTTCGGATTAATGGAAAGATTCGTCAGATTCCTTGGCAGGAAAAAAATAATCCGCAACCCCAAACGATTCATCAATAAAATCATCAAAATCAAGACCGATTATTCTTCCTGCTCCCGCATTTTCTCCGGAAACGTCCCTTTGCTGATCAAAGCCTTCCTCTGGAACCTGTTTCAGAGGTTCTCCCAGATTATTGTCCCCGCCCTCATATACATTTCTCTCGGCGGCAGGGTCGGCGATGGAGTGATGCTCTTTTCCAAACAAAGCCTGATTACGATCGGATACAGCTTTGTCCCGCTTCCCGGCGCAATGGGCGTTGCGGACTATCTTATGATTCAGGGCTTTTCCGAAATGATGAGCAGAGATATGGCGTTCAACCTTGAACTGCTCAGCAGAGGCATCACCTTCTACATCTGTGTTACCGTCAGCGGTCTGATTACACTTTTAGGTTACATTATAAAAAGGAGATATAAATCAAAATGAGTCTGATCAGACGTTTGTTTCCGAATCGGATCCAAAGGCACGGTTGGATAGCGATAGCCGCCTTGTTAATCATGAATATTATTGTCTTTTACGGTTCCAGGCTGCTTACAACTCATTCATTTCATTATGATTTGACCCTCAGCATAGATCAGATGATTCCTTTCGTCCCCTGCGCCATTGTTTTATACGCATTCGCTTTTGTTCAATGGACCTACAGCTACATCTTATCCGCCTGCGAAGACAAAAG
>CADCON010000058.1 GCA_902803035.1 uncultured Ruminococcus sp. | reverse complement strand
GGAAGCCCCGGCTGAGGACGTGGGCATGGAAGCCCCCGCCGGGGACGAGGGCAAGTCGGAAAAAAAGAACGCAGAAATGAAGACCGCAGAAGTACCTATTGAGAAAAAAGTGCCTGCCTTCAAGTCTTCTCTTCTGAGAGCGGTAAAACCCGTGACGTCTCCCGCTCCTGAAGCCAAGCCCGCTCCCGCTCCCGAAGCCAAGCCTGCTCCCGCTCCCGAAGCCAAGCCCGCTCCCGCTCCCGAAGCCAAGCCCGCTCCCGCTCCCGAAGCCAAGCCCGCTCCCAAAGCGGTTTTCTCAGAAGTCATTGACGAAACACCCAAGCAGGGCGTGATAGAATCCTTCCTGCATAATTCCGGATTGAAGGTCACCAGCAAGAATGTGCCTGTCAGCAACAAGGGCATAGCCTATCTTTCAGAAGCCATTGCCCAGAGTCTTCCGCACACGCAGCCCCTCATGCAGATCATGCGCTCCGCCAATTCCACATCCGACCGTTCCTTTTCGCTTTCGCTCAACGGAATGTCCGGAATCGCGTCATGCAAGATCATTATGCTCGCCGAAATCATGAAGAACTGCGGCATTTTCACCGAGTTCTTCTGCTCCGACAACAAATTCATCAAGGCAAAAATGTCCGCCTCACCAAGAGTCATCAATTTCATCAACGGCGAGTGGCTGGAGATCTACGCCCAGCAGATCACCCTCTCCGTCGTAAGCAATTACGCGGAAAGACGCGGACTTCCGTGGGAATTATTCTCCAATATCAACATTGACAACCCTGTTTTGCATAAGCATCATGAAATGGATATTCTTTTCTCAATCGGAGATGTTGTCTTCGGTTCTGAACAGAAATCCGGCGTACAGTTTATTCAATATGACAAGTACCGCCTGGTCGGAGAATTCCTCAAGCTGATTCCCGACAGGTTCATTCTCGTCAATTCCACACTCACTGACGCCAACGCCGCCGACACCGTCCACTACCTCTACGGCTACTATGTCAGCTCTATGATCGACTACAAAGCGGATCTTATCAGAATGATAGAAAACGCGTTTAATTAACACTCTCATCATCGAAAGGAGAAATAATCAAATGAGCAGTTACAATCCTTATCTCGACGCGGGCATCTATACCGGTCACATCGATCTCAGGAGTGAAATCATTCCTCAGTCCAGAAGCTTCAACTGCTTTCCCAACGAGAAATGCGTCCCCTTTCCTCCCTCTTCAACCGTCCCCTTTCCAGAAATCGTCAAGGCACTGCAGAACAACACCATCACACCGCTCGACAAGACCGTTGTCTGCCTGCTGGCGACCTATGAATTCATGACCAACAAGCAGATCGCCGATTTTCTCAGGCTGATGGGCAAAGAATTCAGCGACAACCAGCTCAAGAGCAGCACCGAAAGACTGCAAAGACATCTGATGACCTGCAGCTTCAAATTCGGCTACAATGATACGAACGTCGCGAATTTCTACGTTCATACGCTGCTCAAAAACGGCAGCGACCTTGCCAGAACGCTGGGGGTCAATCACACATTTTCCCCGTTTGCAGTAGGAAAGCTTCCCGCCAGCATTAAACAAATCCTCGCCATCAATCAGCTTCAGACCTCCTTCCTCAAGTCTGACCTCAGGGTGGAATGGTTCAGGCGAGGCGATACGGTATCCGTCCCCGGCAGCAAGAGCGCCATCGTCAGACCCTCGCTCACCATCAAGGCAAACGACACGGTGCTCATGTTTGAGGTGGTCAGAACCGGGGAATTCTGGGAGCATCGTCTCACAGACAAGCTCAGCCGCTACAAACTGGTTTTGGACGACTGGAGCAACAATAGCTGGGGCATTACCGATGACTGCTCGCTGGTAATCTGCGGGGAGAATCTGGCGCACAACCGCGAAATCATCGAGATTGCCCGCAACGTCGGCATTCAGGTGCTTTTTACCGAGGATATCCTTCTCTGCGGAAGCAATTTCTACCGGTCAATTTATGACCTGGAAGACCCCGATGTCCCCACGTACTACGAATACACCCCCGCGTAAGTCTCTTTCAGCTCCCAAATAAACTGTTGTCACTCCCCCCTTCGCGTCCGTGCATGAAGGACAGACGCGAAAGGGGGATTTCATTTTTCTGTGATCATTGCAAGGGCAGAAAAAGCACAAAAACAGTTGCTATTTTATATCAACTGTAGTATAATTGTATGTAATACTTAAGCTGACGCAGTAAAGGAGAATTTGACAGGGGCATATGGAAGAATGCATGGTTTCGGTTTTCTGCACCACCTATAATCATAAAAAATACATTTCCAGATGTCTGGACAGTCTGGCAAATCAAAAGACGCCGTTTTTCTATGAGATTATCGTGCGGGATGACGCTTCGACCGACGGAACAAGCGATATCGTCAGAGAATACGCCGAAAGGTATCCCGATAAGGTAATTCCGTTTATCCAGCCCGAAAACCTCTACCAACGGGGGCTGAGTCATATTTCCTACGAAAAGATGTTCAGGATGTCGCGGGGAAAATACATTGCGATCTGCGAAGGGGACGACTTCTGGATGGATGAGAACAAGCTCCGGAAGCAGGTGGATTTCATGGAGAGCCATCCGGATTATTCCCTCTGCGGACACGCGGCGTATTACGCCACGGAAGACGGAAGCCTGCTGACGGACAGATTTTTCCGGCTGTCCAAAGGATCCGGTGAACTGACAACGGAAGAGATCATTTCAAGCTGGACAATGGCGACCTGTTCGCTGCTTTACAGGAAATCAAGCAGAACCGACATCATCATTCCCTTC
This sequence comes from uncultured Ruminococcus sp., assembly GCA_902803035.1. GTDB lineage: Bacteria > Bacillota > Clostridia > Oscillospirales > Acutalibacteraceae > RUG762. Next base: position 8,110 of record CADCON010000058.1, on the reverse strand, counting down.
CTCGGAAAATGCATCAACGGCGATTTTGCCCAGATGGTTTATTTTTCACTGAAGGGGAAGGTCTATTATTCGGACGAATTGATGGGTGCTTACCGCCTGTGCAGCAGCGGTTCCATATCGCAAAAGCTCCGGACGGACAGTGCGTATCTGCAAAAGCGGCGTCTTGAATTTGTCGAGATGCTCGACAGAATCGACGATTACACCAGGGGGAAATATGCCGACGCGCTGAAAAAGCGCAAAACAGGCGTTCTCTTCGATTTATATCTCAACCTCGGCGACGCTGAAAATGTGAGGAAGTATAAAGAAGCGCTCCGCACAGCCGGCTTCAAAACCAGGATGAGGTATTATCTTTGCGTCTACTTCCATCCGCTTTTCAGTTTCATCGATAAGACGTATCACAGGATAAAAAACAAATGACAGATCATTAATAGAATTGGGTTTTTATGAATACAAAAAGAAGTGTTATCAACAACTTTCTCTGGCGCTTTATGGAACGATGCGGCGCGCAGGGCGTATCGCTGGTGGTTTCCGTCGTGCTGGGAAGGCTGCTGGGACCGACGGTGTACGGAACCGTCGCGCTTGTGACGGTCTTTATGATCATCATGCAGGTCTTTGTGGACAGCGGCATGGGCAACGCTCTCATTCAGAAGAAGGACGCGGACGATCTGGATTTTTCCAGTGTGTTCTGGTTGAATCTCTTTATGTGTTCTCTGCTGTATCTGATCATGTTTCTTTGTGCGCCGCTGATCGCTGCCTTTTACGATATGCCGGAGCTGACGCCGGTGGTGCGTGTGCTTGGCCTGATGCTGATTATTTCCGGGGTCAAGAATGTACAGCAGGCCTATGTGTCAAAACACATGATGTTCAAGGTGTTCTTTTTCTCGACGCTGGGAGGAACCATTACAGCCGCCTTCGTCGGCATTATTATGGCGTACATGGGCTGCGGGGTCTGGGCGCTTGTCACGCAGATGCTGGTCAATACCGCCGCTGACACCGCGATTCTCTGGCTGACAGTGAAATGGCGTCCCAAGAGGGCTTTTTCCGCCGAGAGGCTCAAGGGACTCTTTTCCTACGGCTGGAAGCTGCTGGTTTCCGCCATCCTCGACACGGCATACAATCAGCTCCGGCAGCTCATCATCGGCAAATTGTACACCAAAGCCGATCTTGCGTATTACAACCAGGGCGACAGATTTCCGCATTTCATCGTGACCAATGTCAATTCATCCATCGACAGCGTGCTGCTGCCCACCATGTCCAACGCCCAGGACAATCCTGCCGTCGTCAGAAACATGACACGCCGCGCCATCAAGACCAGCACCTATATCATCATGCCCTTCATGATGGGGCTTGCCGTATGCGCGGAACCAATTGTCAGGCTGCTCCTCAAGGAGGAATGGCTGCCCTGTGTGCCGTTTCTGCGGATATTCTGCTTCACCTACGCCTTTTACCCGATACACACCGCCAATCTCAACGCGATCAAGGCGATGGGGAGAAGCGATCTTTTCCTGATTCTGGAAATCATCAAGAAGGTCGTCGGTCTTGCGGCGATTCTTTCAACCATGTGGATCAGCGTCATGGCAATAGCTTACAGCCTGTTTGCCACCTCGATCATCAGCCAGATCGTCAATGCCGCTCCCAACAAAAAGCTGCTGGGCTACAGCTATCTCAGCCAGCTCAGGGATATGCTGCCGCAGATCGGCATTTCGCTCGGAATGGGCGCGGCGGTTTTCAGCGTGCAGTTTCTGGGACTTGGGGACATAGTGACGCTTGCCATACAGATTCCGCTGGGAGTCATTCTTTACTGGACCCTCTCAAAGCTCTTTCATGTGGAGAGCTTCACCTATGTGGCGGACACCGTCAAGGGCTATCTGAACAGAAGCAATGCAAAGGAGGGCTGAAGGAATGGAGCCGCTCATCAGTGTGATCGTTCCCATCTACAACATTGAGAGATATCTGGGGATATGCATCGAGAGCCTTCTCGACCAGACCTACCGGAATCTGGAGATCATTCTGGTGGACGACGGCTCGCCCGACCGCTGCCCTGAGATATGCGACCTTTACGCCGCCAAGGACAGCCGGATCACCGTGATCCACAAGCCCAACGGCGGACTGGTTTCCGCGAGAAAAGCGGGCTTGGAGGCGTCGAACGGCGAATACATCGGCGTGGTGGACGGCGATGACTGGATCGGCAGGGGCTTTTATATGTCGCTCTTTTCGGCCATTTCCGAGAGCGGAGCCGACGTCGCCATCGCAGGCTTCACCCGCGACCTCTTTGCAAAATCGCAGGTCATTCTGAATACCATCCCCTCCGGCATTTATGAAGGCGAAGGGCTGACCGCGCTGTACCGGCAAATGCTGTCCTGCGGGGAATTCCATTCCTACGGCGTCACCACCTACCTGTGGAACAAGCTCTTCCGGCGCGGCCGCATTCTGCCCTGCCAACGGAAGGTGGACAACAGAATCACCATCGGCGAAGACGCGGCGGCGGTCTATCCCGCGCTGCTCGGCTGCCGGAAAATCTGCATTACTGACAATTGCGCCTATCATTACCGCCAGCGGGAGGACTCCATGCTCAAGCTGTCGGAGGATTTCCGCCGGGAAGCGGCTTCTCTGCGGCTGCTTTACCGCTTTCTGTCAGACGAATTTCAACCATACCCATCGGAATACAACCTGATCGGGCAGCTGGACGACTGGATGCTCGGCACGTTCATCATACGCTCCGGCGGCATCTGCGATCCGGTGCAGGGACTCCCCGAAGGCTTCCCGTTTTCAGCCGACATACGCGGCAGGTCAATCGCGGTCTGCGGGGGCGGCACCTTCGGGCAACAATTAGTGCGCCGCATGAAGGCGTCCGGAAAATGCCGCATTGCCGGCTGGTACGACGAGGATTACCGCGAATACCGCCGCTGCTGCATGGACGTTGACCCGCTGTCGGACATTCCTTTCCATCGGTTCGACTATATCGTCATCGCCAAGCTCGACCGCGCCTCGGTGAACGCCTACCGCCGGCAGCTTCTCGATCTGGGCGTGAGCGGAGACAAAATTCTTTCCATCGAGCCTTCCGCCGGAATGCGGGAAAAGGCGCTGCGGCTCTATCTGAATGATCTGACGGGAGATGACGCCAATTGAACATACTGACAATGAAAATCATGACAGCCTGTCCGGGGAAAACCGCGCTTTTCTCCGCGGGTCAGGCGGGATTTATCATCAAAAGCCAATCGGGGCAGCTTCTCGGCATCGACCTGTATCTCTCCGACTGCGTGGAACAGCTGGAGGGACACATCGGCTTCAAGCGGCTGCTGCCCAGGCTGCTTACGCCGGATGACGCGGTCTTTGACTGCCTGATCGCCACGCATCCGCATTGGGATCACTTTGACTTCGACGCGGTGCCGGAGCTGATGGCCAATGGCAGGACGCGGCTTTTCGCTTCGGTTGAATGCGAATCGCTCGTGAAAGACCTGCGGATGACCAACGACAGGATCACCTATGTAAAGCCTGGCGACGTCTGCGAATGCGGCGATTTCAGACTGCGCTTCGTCAATTGCGACCACGGAACCGGCGCGCCGGACGCGGTGGGCGTTATCGCCGAGGTGGACGGAAGGCGCGTTTACGAAGCGGGCGACACCTGCCTGCGCCTTGACCGCGCGGAGGAAATTCTCTCCTCCGGCGGCCTGGACGTAATGCTCGCCCCCATCAACGGCGCGTTCGGCAACATGAATGAGGAAGACTGCGCCCGCCTTGCCGCCGCTCTCCGCCCGAAGCTGACCATTCCCTGCCACTACGGGATGTTCGCGTCGCACGGCGGGAATCCCGGCGAATTCGTGGAGCAGATGAACGCGATCTGCCCGCAGCTTGCCTATACCATTATGGCACAGGGAGAAGCCATCATTCTCTGACCGGAGGAACCGAAATGAATACAAAGCTAAAAGGAAAAAAACTGCTCATCATGGGTGCCAATCCCGAAACCATCCCGCTGGTAGAGCTTGCCAATGAAATGGGAATCCTGACCTATGTCACCAGCAACCGCCCCGACGATCCGGCAAAGAAATTCGCCTTCAAAAGCTGCGATGTGGACGGCATGGACGTTCCCGGACTGGTGGCTCTCGCGCGGGAGGAAGGCATCGACGGCGTTCTGGTGGGCGTTGCGGACATTCTCGTTCCGGCGTACTGCAAGGTCTGCAACGCGCTGGGCTTTCATTGCTACGCGTCGCAGGAGATTGTGGACGTGTTCTCCTACAAGGATGTTTTCAAGGCAACCTGCGAACGCTACGGTATTCACGGCATACCGGAATACTACCTCGACGAAGCACTGCGCCGGGAGGATCTGGACAAGATTCATTACCCCGTCATGGTCAAGCCGGTGGACAGCTGCAGCGGCATGGGAATGACGGTCTGCTTCAGCGAAGAGGAGCTTCCCGCCGCTGTGCGGAAGGCGCTCGGCGCGTCAAAGGTGAAACGCTTTATCGTGGAGCGGTATATGCAGTGCGAGGACATGGGAATGTACTACACCTTCAAGGACGGCTGCTGCAGCGCGTCCTGCATTTACGACCGCTACACCACCGACGAGCAGAAGGGACTCAGCCGCGTCTGTCTGGGCGGCACGTATCCTTCCAAGCACATCGGCGAATACTTTGAGCGAATGCATTCCAACGCCGTCAGAATGTTCCGCGACATCGGCATACGCAACGGCGTGCTCATGCTCTCGGCATTTTACGAGGACGGGGAATTCTACGTCTACGACACCGGCTTCCGGCTCCAGGGAGAAGCGCCGCACCTGCTGATGAAGGCGGTGCATGGCTTCGACCAGCGCGAAATGCTGATCCGCTTCGCGCTCACCGGCTCGGAAGGTGAGGTCGATCTCGCAACGCAGGACGATCCCTATTTCCGCGGCCAATGGGCGGCGACGCTCTGGATCCTGCTCCGGCAGGGAACCGTTGCGCGGGTGGAGGGGCTTGACGGCATCGCGGACGACGGCCGCGTGGTAGCCGATATCCGCCGCCTGTACGAGGGCGACACGGTTCTCCCCGAATGGGTCGGAACCGAAAAGCAGGTCATGACCCGTCTCTATCTGGTGTGTAAGGACAAACAGGCGCTTGCCGACGCGCTGAAGGAATATATGGACAAAATCAGGGTGTACGACGCCGAAGGGAACGCCATGGTGCTTCACGGCTTCGACGTGGACGCCGCGCTGGAGCTGAAGCGATGAGTGAGAAGAAATTAGCCGGCAAGGTCATGGTGGTTTCCGGCGGCACCAAGGGCGTCGGAAGGGCGGCGTCCGAGGAATTTGCCCGTCAGGGGGCAAAAGTGGTCATCGGCGGGCGCGACGAGGAATCCGCGCTCAAATCCATCCGCGTCATGCGCACCTACGGCAGCGACGGCATCTTCGTCCACACCGACCTTGAGAAGGTGGAGGACTGCCGGCGGCTGTTTGCCGCGGGATATGAAGCCTTCGGCAAGATCGACGGATTCTTCAATTACGCGGGCATCACGCCGGTTTCCCCGCTGGACACCTGCGACGAAGCGACCTTCGACAGCGTGATGGACGTGAATTTCAAGGCGTGCTTTTTCTGCTGTCAGGAAGCGATAAGGTATATGCGTCTTTGCGGCGGCGGGTCGATCGTGCTGACCGGCTCGGCGCACGCGTGGGGCGGTCAGAAGGACAGGGCGGCCTACGCCTGCTCCAAGGGTGTGCTGCTCACGCTGATGGAGCACATCGCTCACAATTACGCCTGCGAGCATATCCGCTGCAATTACCTGACGCTGGGCTGGACCGCCACCGAGGGCGAGGTCAGCCTTCGCCACTCACAGGGCATGACCGAAGCGGAGCTGCGCCGGAAGGCGGCGGGCATTCTCCCCATGGGCAGAATGCCGGAACGCACCGATTATCTCGACGCGCTGGTCTACATGATGTCCGACGCCTCCCAGATGATGACCGGCAGTACATTCAGAATAACGGCAGGAGAATACATATGAATACGCAGAATTTGACCAGGGTTTCCAGCGAGCAGGTCAGAAAAATGCAGCTGGAGCTTTTATCACAGCTCGACAGCTTCTGTCACGACAACGAAATAACCTACTATGCATTCGCGGGAACACTTCTCGGAACCGTGCGTCATCAGGGATTCATTCCGTGGGACAATGATATCGACGTTGCCGTTTCAAGGGAAGACTACATCAGAATGCGCGCCCTTCTCGCAAACGAGGATTCTCACCCCTGCTTCCGGTTTCTGTGCTACGAAAACGACAGGAATTACCTGTGGCAGCATGGCAGAATCGTCATGAAACACACCTATATGAAAACAGCGAGAGGATACGAAAAGCTGGGGCTTTCCATAGACATTTTTCCCCTTGACAGCCAGGGCGACGATTACGATGAAGCGCGCCGCAATCTGGCGGAAATCAGGCAATGTGTGCGGCTGCGCATCATGTCATACGACAAAAAATACAACAAGACCGTGCGCTATCCGGATTGTACGGAGCAGGAGAGAGCTGAATTGCAAAGGTTGTTCGAGTACGAAGGCATGGATGATGAGGAATACTGGGTCAAAAGGCACATCACCCTGGCACAGAGATTCAATGACGGCGCACAGAGCAGATATTACGGCTGCAATTCCAATGACAAATACGCTGTTGTGTGTGAAAGACGCTTTTTTTCCGGCAGCACACTTCTCCCCTTTGAAAACACAATGATTCCCGTTCCGTCCGGTTATGAAGAAATACTGCGGCTGTATTACGGCGATTACAGGCAGCTGCCGCCCAAAGAAAAACAGACCGGCGTAAAGGAAATGGAAATCTATCTGACAGAATAGGAGAGCATGACCAATGTATCTGAAATCCGGTGTTCCCGATCAATGCACCGGCTGCTTTGCCTGCATGGACGTCTGTCCGGTCGGGGCAGTCAGCAAAGTGATGAGGGACGATTCCTTCTTGTACCCCGTGATTGACAGCAGCCAATGCGTTCACTGCGGCAGGTGCGAAAGCGTCTGTACATCCGGAAAAGCCGGCGGATTACTGCATTCTCCCATAGACTGTTTTGCGGGAATCATCAATAATCCGGATTCTTTTTTTGCATCCAGTTCGGGCGGGGCTTTTGAAGCGGCTGTAAGAGCCATAAGGGAAATCTCGCCCGCAAGAGATCTGTACGTCGTCGGCACCATCTGGGATGAAGATTGCAAGGTGCTTCATTCCGCCGTCAGATACAGTGGTCCGGAGTCGCTGAGACCGCTGAACAAATCCAAATATGTCCAGAGCGACACCTCCGGCATTTACCGCAAGGTCGAGGAATGGCTGCAAATGGAATCCACCGCGGTGATTTTCTCCGGCTGTCCATGTCAGGCGGCGGCGTTGAGAAATTATCTCGGCAGGGATTTTGACAATCTCTGGATCATCGACATCATCTGCAAGGGCGCGCCCAGTCAGGCTTTTTTTGATCAATATAAAGCCGAGCTTGAAGCGTCGGAGGAAGCAAGGCTGATCCGCTACTCCTTCAGAAATAAGAGAATCCTTGAAAACGGGACATTATATACCAGATCCGCCTATTACGCCCTCGATAACGGTGCCGAAAGAACCGTCACCCGGTTCACCGATCCTTTTCTCAGGATTTTCTACCAAAAGGCCTATCACATGAGGCCATCGTGCCTCTGCTGTCAATACAAAACCATAAAGCGTATTTCCGACATTACCATCGGCGACGCATGGGGAATTGAAAAAATGTACGAGGAAATCAATCCCATCAGGGGCGTTTCACTCGTACTGATCAACACTGAGAAGGCAGTGCGGCTCAGAAAGCACATGGAAAAAACCATGCGGATTTACGATTGCGACCCGGCTTTTGCCGTGGAGAATAACGCGGCCCTGCGGGAAACGGAATGCCAATGACAAGCGGGTTCTCAATGGACGATGTCATCTGTACCAAGCGATACTGACGCCGGGAAGCATCTTTTCGGAAGCGATCAGTGCCTTCACCGGCAGTCATGATTAATACTAATTGTCAATCAAAAGCAGACAATTAGTATAAAACAGTGCAAGGAGCATTTTCAATGAAAAAAACAGTAGGATATACCACCGGCGTTTTCGATATGTTTCATATAGGACATCTGAACATTCTCAG
>CADCON010000057.1 GCA_902803035.1 uncultured Ruminococcus sp. | reverse complement strand
TCTTTTCACCACAAGAACCGCCACCGCTTCGGAGCGCACCGGCGATCAGTACGCGGTGGAATTCATGGGCTTTTTCACGCTCTATCATTGTGAGATATCCGCCATTGACGGCGCCATTGTTTCTTCCGTTGCGCCGGCTGTCACGAATGCCGTATGCAGCGCAATCCGCAAGACCGTCAGCGTGGAACCGTTACTGGTCGGACCGGGAATCAAAACGGGGCTGAATATCGCAATCAATGATCCCGCCGAGCTTGGCGCGGATCTGCTCTGCGTGTCCGTCGCGGCTCTTCATAAATACCCGCTGCCCAACGCGGTCTGTGATCTCGGAACCGCCAGTACGATCACAGTGCTGGACAAGGACGGCAGAATGATCGGCGGCATCATCTATCCCGGTATCCGCACCTCTCTGATGGCTCTGGTCGATAACACCGCCCTTCTTCCTCAGATCAGCTACGAAAAGCCCAAGCAGGTCGTCGGGCGCAATACCATTGAATGTATGCGCTCCGGGCTGATTCTTGGTGCGGCCTCGCTGCTTGACGGAATGCTGGAAAGGGTGGAGGAGGAGCTTGGAATGCCTGTGACCGCCATTGCAACCGGCGGCTTCTCTTCGGATATTGTCCGCAACTGCAAGCGAAGCTTCATTCTGGATGAAAATCTCGTGCTGGAAGGTCTGCGGCTGCTCTATGAAAGAAATGCCAGACCGAGAAAATAGCCTTTTAATGAATTAATTCGCATTTTGGGTCAAACATCAATACTGTGATATTGCGGGCGGCAACGCCTTCGATATAAATTTATTTGCGCTGTATCCCCGCGCATGGGGAACGGCAGCAGGAGGTATTCATTATGAGCCAATCCATTTCAAAGAAGAAAGACATCGTCAAGCTCGTCGGTGTCGGACTGTTCACGGCCATTGTTGTCGTGCTGCAGTATCTGGGCAGTTTTATCAAATTCGGCCCCTTTTCCATTTCTCTGGTACTCGTGCCGATTGTCATCGGGGCAGCGCTATACGGCAAAACCGCGGGCGCATGGCTCGGTTTCGTTTTCAGCGTCGTGGTACTGCTTCAGCCTGATACGGCTCTCTTTTATCAGGCGAATTTTGCCGGAACGATCATTACCGTGCTGCTGAAGGGAACATTAGCGGGTTTGCTCGCCGGAACGGTCTATCAGGCATTGGAAAAGAAAAATGTCACTCTCGCGGTGATCGCTGCCGCGTTTACCTGCCCGGTCGTCAACACAGGCATCTTCCTTCTCGGTTCCGTCGTGTTCTTCATGGACACCATCAGAACATGGGCGGCGGGAACCAATGTCTTCGTATTCATGATCGTTGGACTGGTCGGCTTCAATTTTCTCTTTGAGCTGGCGGTCAATATGATTCTCAGCCCGGTCATTGTCCGGCTCATTCAGCTCGGAACCAAGGCCAAAATCAAGTCCGTGTAATCTTTCAATTATCTCGATTCATTATGCAAAAAAAGTGCCGGTGATTTCCGCAATGAAGTCATCGGCACTTTTATTCTTCAAGGGCAAAACAGATTTCTGTCCTGCCCATTATGTTGTGTGTCCGCATAAGGACGCCGACTGGCTGCTGCGGGCGGCGGAATTATTGATCATTTTTCCCTTTCAGGTGAATCATGACATATTCCGAATGATGCTCCGTGCGCAGATCAAATCCCCAGCCCGCAATGCCTGAAGTCACGATAGCGTTGAGATTTCCCCATTTTTCGCAGCCATAGGTCATATCGTTGGCCTTGAATAGTTCCGCGAAGAAACCGAAGGGAAAAATCTGTCCGCCGTGCGTATGCCCTGAAAGCACCAGATCACAGCCTGCCTTTCTCAACGTCTCGTAATCGTTTGGCTGATGCTCGGCGACCACAATGACCTTTGATCGGTCGGCATTCTTCAGAATCTGTCTGATACTCATTCTGCCTTCGTTCAGCCCCATGCCCTTCATACTGTCACGTCGTCCAACAAAGACAATATCCTCGTTAATAAGCACCGCGTGATCCTCAAGAATGGCAATGCGGTTGTCCGTAATGGCTTTTCTGAGGTGCTTATCGACAGAATCTCCGGTTGAAGGATCGAGATTTCTGTAGTTGCTGCTGTCGTGATTGCCGTAGACATAATACACTCCCAGTCGGCTTTTGATTCCGCCGAGAATGGAAAACGCCTCGTCCATGCCCTCCAATGTGGTGTTTTCATCTACAATGTCTCCGCATAGAACCACAAAATCAGGCGACGCCGCTTCTATTTCGTTTGCGACTGCCTGCAATTCTTCCGCGTCAAGGGATATTCCGTAATGCAGATCCGCGACCAGCGCAATGGTGTATTCGTGTGAAAGGCTTTTGTCAACGGTCACGTCGTAATCCGTCCGGACTATGTGATACATATTGTATTTCCCGTAGCCAATGACAACGCAGGTCAGCAGGAATGCAACCGCCCCTGTCTTATAGACCGCTTCAGCCCATTCGGGGAGGGTAATATTCTTTTTTCTGACAATCACAGCCGCGAGATCGGTCAACAGCAAAAAAACAGCAATGTGAAATTCGATGATAAACCACTCGGCAAACGCGTAGAACGCCGGAACAAAGGTCAGCAGAAACGCGCCCGTGGTGATCAGGATTTTTTGCAGCTTTGACAGATGCCCGAGAAAATAATTCACCGCACCGAGAATTTTCCGATAAAAATAAACCTGCTCGGCAATTCCGATGATCAGGAAAACAATTATTAAAATGATAAAAAATGTCATTGCATACCTCCATAAAGCCGATACCATGCCTTGCGGGAACGCTCGACATGGTATCGGAATTACATCAATATCAATTCAGTCAGTTCAGTGAATCTTCGCGCCGGGATTGAGTCCGTCTACAAATATCACCTTGACGTCTTCTTTGCCGTCGGCGTCGAAGCCGTTGTCCGCCGCCAGAATCATTCCGTTGCTCTCAACGCCGCAGAGCTTGGCCGGCGCGAGATTAGCGACAACGATCACGCATCTGCCCTTGAGATCCTCGGGCTTGTACCACTGTGATATGCCGCTGGCGACTATTCTTGGTGTTCCCGTGCCGTCGTCGAGCGTCAGCTTGAGCAGCTTCTTGGAACGCTTGACAGGCTCACAATCGACCACTCTGGCCACCCTGAGATCCGCCTTGACAAAATCCTCAATGCCGATCTGGGTAGCGATTCCCACGACCTCGAATTTCGGCTTTGCGGGAGTTTCAGCGGCCTTCTCGGCGGCTGCCGTGATTTCATTCAGCGCGGCGATCTCCTTCTCGATATCAATTCTGGGGAAGAGGGGAGAAGTCTTGGCGACGGTGACCGTTTCGGGAAGAATGCCGAATTCATAAAGGCTGCTCCACGCGGTCTGTTCGGGCGTGAGATTCAATTGCGCCTGAATTTTGGGCATGGTAGTGGGCATAAAGGGAGTGAGAACAATGCTGATAATCCTGATGGATTCCAGCAGGTTATACATGACGGTGGAAAGTCTGGGCTTGCTCGCCTCGTCCTTGCCCAGAATCCAGGGGGTCGTGACGTCAATATATTTATTCGCGGCGGCAATGACCTTGAAGATTTCGGTCAGCGCAACCGAGAACTGAAGCTCGTCGAGATTCTTTTCCACCAGTGCGGGCAGAGCCTTGACCATGCCGACAAATTCGTCGTCCTGCGACGGATCGGGAACGAATACGCGGGTCATCGTGTCGCCGAAATACTTCTGCACCATGGCGGTGCTTCTGGATACGAGGTTGCCCAGGTCATTGGCGAGGTCGGAATTGATGCGTCTGATGAGATTTTCGTTGCTGAAATCGCAGTCGCCGCCGAACGGCATTTCGCGCAATATGTGGTATCTCACAGCGTCAACGCCGTAGCGGTCTCCCAGAATGAAAGGATCGACCACATTGCCGGTGGATTTGCCCATCTTCTTGCCGCCGAAATTGATCCAGCCGTGACCGTACACCTTCTTTGGCAGAGGAAGATCCAATGCCATGAGAATAGCCGGCCAGATGAGCGAATGGAATCGGACGATTTCCTTTGCCATCACATGGACGTCAGCCGGCCAGAACCGCTCAAAGTCATTGTATTGATCATTGAGATATCCGAGCGCGGTAATATAGTTGGAAAGCGCGTCAACCCATACATACACGACGTGCCCTTCATCAAAGTCTACCGGAACGCCCCATGTAAAGCTGGTTCTGGAAACACAGAGATCGTCCAGACCCGGCTTGATGAAGTTGTTGACCATCTCATTGACACGCGTCTGGGGCTGGAGAAAATCGGTTTCGGTGAGCAGTTTTTCCAGACGCTCTGAGAATTCCGAAAGTCTGAAGAAGTAGGCCTCTTCGGACGCATCGACCACGTCGCGCCCGCAGTCGGGGCATTTGCCGTCGACGAGCTGCGTTTCTGTCCAGAAGCTCTCACAGGGCTTGCAGTACTTGCCCCTGTATTCGCCCTTGTAGATGTAGCCTCTGTCGTAAAGCTCCTTGAATATCTTCTGCACGGATTCGACATGGTAATCGTCGGTGGTGCGGATAAAGCGGTCGTAAGAAATGCCCATGAATTCCCAGAGCTTTTTGAAGTTCTGGACAATTCCGTCGACATACTCCTTGGGCGTCAAGCCGGCGCCCTTCGCTTTGTCCTCGATTTTCTGCCCATGCTCGTCCGTTCCGGTGAGGAACATGACGTCATAACCCCTTGCCCTCTTGTATCTGGCGATGGTATCGCAGGCCACGGTCGTATAGCAGTGACCGATGTGCGGATTGCCCGACGGATAATAAATCGGGGTGGTGATGTAGAATTTTTCTTTATTGTGATTCTGACACATAGATAACAGCTTCCTTTACATTTGATGAAAATAAAAAGCCCGCTTATTCCTCTGATAAAAAGGACGAAAGCGGGCTTGATAAAACAGCTTCGTGTTACCACCTTTGATTCGCGGCTGTCTCACGGCAGCCGCCTCAGCAAGTGCGGAATATCCGCACTACCGCGCTTTAACGGGCGCACCCGCCGCAGTCTTATGCATCCAATCAACACACTCGAAAGCGAAACTCCGGGACCATATTCCGCTGCTGCCACATACCCGCTCACACCATACCGGGCTCTCTGCGACGCGCAACACAGCGTACTCATCTCTTCACAGTTTTTTTCAGTATTCAGATAAAAGCGGATTGTGCTTACTTCTTATGATAATGCTCCTTGGCATCTTCGGCGCTGTCAAAGAAAAGCGTCTGGTAATCCTTCTCCGTAAAAATGAATTCCACTTCGGACGTTCCGAATTTTTCGTAGCTGACCAGATTCCAGCCGTAATCGTCAAACTCCACCCGGTCAACAATGAATTCCGTAGGCTCGTCATCGGAGGAATACATTTTAAAGACGGTGTCGCCGACATTCTGCTTGGGAAGCATCCGGCGCATCTGCTTTGTGTCGAGCAGGGAAACAATCTTGCTGATCAGCTTTTTTTCGCGGACGGTCAAAGAGTATTTCTCGGCAATGCCAGTGAGAAGATCAATGTCGTCCTGCACAACCACGCCAGCATCCTCAGCCGGCGAATTGGCTGTTTCAGCTTCCATTTCCGGTGCGGCATCGGGGAGTGTCTGATTATTCTCTTTCATTTATGACTCCAACTTTCAATAGTATAATAATGTAAAAAGGCAATCTTACCTTATCTACTATTATATAATTATAGCGCGGTAAATTCAACAAAAAGAATACGTCATTTTGAATGATTTTTAAAGGCTTTTTTGTACTGAATGTGCATGAATGAAAATTCAAAGCAGCCACATTCCCAGTGCTTAGAAATGTGGCCGCAATAGAATCCGTTTCAGTGATGACGCAATCAGTCGTCCATATCAGTGAACGGCTCAAGCTCGACGATCTTGTCGGTAGCGGGAACAATGCCGGTTCCGGCCGGAACGAGTTTGCCGATGATGACATTTTCCTTCAGACCGATAAGCGGATCGATCTTGCCCTTGATGGCCGCGTCGGTGAGGACCTTGGTGGTTTCCTGGAAGGAAGCCGCGGAGAGGAATGATTCCGTTGAGAGCGACGCCTTGGTGATACCCTGCATCACAGGCTTGCAGGTGGCGGTGCGAAGGGATTCGTCGCCTTCCTGCTCACGTCTGGCGATAATTTCGTCATTGGCGGCTTCGAATTCCGACTTGTCGACCAGCACGTTGGGGAGAAGAATCGTGTCGCCGGGATCGATTACCTGCACCTTCTTCATCATCTGACGGACAATGACCTCGATGTGCTTGTCGTTGATGTCAACACCCTGTTGGCGGTAGACACACTGGACTTCTTCGATCAGGTATTCCTGTACGGCGTTGGGGCCGAGAATCTCAAGGATGTCGTGCGGATAGATGGAACCATCTGTAATTCTGTCGCCCGCCTTGATATAGTCGCCTTCCTGCACCTTTCTTCTGGATCCATAGGGGATAAGATACGGACGCTTTTCCCCGGTTTCCGTATTGGTGACCACGACATTGGTCTTCACAACGCCCTTGGACCTGTCCTCTTCAATGGACACGATACCGTCAATACCGCTGATGATGGCCAGCACCTTCGGCTTTCTGCCTTCAAACAGTTCTTCTACGCGGGGAAGACCCTGTGTAATATCCTCCGCGCTGGCAATACCGCCGGTGTGGAAGGTTCTCATGGTGAGCTGCGTACCGGGTTCACCGATAGACTGCGCGGCGATAATACCGACCGCTTCGCCCTTGGTGACCAGCTTGCCTGTCGCCAGGTTGTTGCCGTAGCACCTCTTGCAGATGCCGTGTCTTGACTGACAGGTGAGGATGGAACGGATTTCGACGCGCTCCACGCCGGATTCCGCGATGATTTTCGCATCGCTGTCATCCATCATCTTGTCTTTGGACACAAGCACGTTGCCATCCGCATCGCAGAAGTCGTGAACGAGGAATCTGCCGTAAAGCCTTTCCTCAAGCGGTTCGATGACACTGTTGCCTGCCTTGATGGTGTAGACTTCAATGCCATGCTCGCAGCCGCAGTCATCGTCGCGGATAATGACTTCCTGGGAAACATCGACAAGCCTGCGGGTAAGGTATCCGGAGTCAGCCGTACGAAGCGCGGTATCGGCAAGGCCTTTACGCGCGCCGCGCGAGGAGATGAAGTACTCCAGAATGTTCAGACCTTCGCGGTAATTGGAGCGAATCGGAATTTCAATGGTACGTCCGGAAGTATTGGCGATCAGTCCGCGCATACCGGCGAGCTGTTTCAGCTGGTTGGCGTTGCCTCGGGCGCCGGAATGAGCCATCATCTGGATCGGATTGTATCTGTCCATGCTGTCCTTCAGTGCTTCAGCCACCTGATCGGTTGCTTCTTTCCACGCGGCAAGGGTAAGGTTGTAACGCTCTTCGTCCGTCAGCATACCCCTGCGGTAGTATCTGAGAATTCTCTCTACCAGATGTTCCGTTTCAGCGATGATATCCTTCTTCTGGGGAGGAATGGTCGCGTCGCAAACGGCAACCGTAAGCGCGCCCTTGGTCGAATATTTGTAGCCCTGTGCCTTGATCTCATCGAGAACAATCGAAGTTTCCGCCACACCATGTACTTTGATGCAGTGCTCGATGATCTGGCCGAGCTGCTTCTTTCCGACAAGGAAGTCAATCTCGAGGTTGAGGAATGTATCCTCGCTTGTTCTGTCGGTAAAGCCGAGATCCTGAGGAATCGGACGGTTGAAGATGATTTTGCCTACGGTGGTTTCAATCAGCTTGCTGACTTTTCTGCCGTTGAAGATACCTGTGCGGCGCACCAGAATTCTGGAATGAAGCGTGATGGCCTTTGCATCATAGGCGTGGAGCGCTTCATCGAAGTCCTTGAAGAACTTGCCTTCGCCTTCTTCGCCTTCCTTATCAAGCGTAAGATAATAGGATCCGAGAACCATATCCTGTGTCGGCACGGTGACGGGCTTTCCGTCAGAAGGCTTGAGCAGGTTGCCGGACGCCAGCATGAGAAGCCTTGCCTCCGCCTGTGCTTCGGAACTGAGCGGAACGTGAACAGCCATCTGGTCGCCGTCGAAGTCGGCGTTGAAGGCGGTACATACCAGAGGATGGAGTTTGATGGCACGACCTTCCACCAGAACGGGTTCAAATGCCTGAATGCCGAGTCTGTGCAGTGTCGGCGCGCGGTTGAGCATGACGGGATGACCTTTGATAACGGTTTCCAGGGCGTCCCAGACAGCCGGCTCGCCTCTCTCCACCATTTTGCGCGCGCATTTGACATTCTGCGCCTTGCCGTCCTCCGTAAGACGTTTCATAACGAACGGCTTGAAAAGCTCAAGGGCCATTTCCTTGGGAAGGCCGCACTGATACATCTTCAGCTCAGGGCCGACGACGATAACCGAACGGCCGGAATAGTCAACGCGCTTGCCGAGAAGGTTCTGACGGAAACGTCCCTGCTTGCCCTTAAGCATTTCAGAGAGCGATTTTAACGTGCGGTTATTCGGACCGGTGACAGGTCTGCCGCGTCTGCCGTTGTCAATCAGGGCATCGACGGCTTCCTGAAGCATACGCTTCTCGTTGCGGAGAATAATCTCCGGCGCGCCGATTTCAAGCAGTCTTTTAAGGCGGTTGTTGCGGTTAATGACCTTGCGGTAAAGGTCATTAAGGTCGCTGGTTGCCCATCTGCCGCCGTCAAGCGCCACCATCGGGCGGAGATCCGGAGGAATGACCGGAATGACATTGAGAATCATCCATTCCGGGCGGTTGCCGGAGAGACGGAATGACTCAACGACGTCCAGACGCTTGAGAAGACGGACACGCTTTTGTCCTGAAGCCGTTTCGAGATCCGACTTCAGCTCAGACGAGAGCTGATCCAGATCGATATCCGCAAGAAGCTTCTGAATGGCTTCAGCACCCATCTCCGCTTTAAAGTCATCTCCGTAGATTTCCTTCAGCTCGCTGTACTCGTTTTCGTTGAGAATTTGCTTGTAATGGATACGCGGCACATCTCCAGGATCAGTGACGACGTAGGCGGCAAAATACAGCACCTTTTCAAGCTGTCTGGGTGTAATTTCAAGCATGACCCCTATGCGGCAGGGAACGCCTTTGAAATACCAGATATGCGAAACCGGAGCCGCAAGCTCGATACTGCCCATACGTTCGCGGCGAACTTTGGCGCGGGTGATTTCAACGCCGCATCTTTCGCACTTTTTGCCCTTGTACTTAATTCTCTTGTATTTTCCGCAGTGGCACTCCCAGTCCTTCTGCGGTCCGAAGATTCTTTCGCAGTAAAGACCGTCCTTTTCGGGCTTTTGTGTGCGGTAATTGATTGTTTCAGCTCTTGTGACTTCACCAAATGACCAACTTCTGATCTGTTCAGGTGATGCAAGACCGATTTTTATTGAATCAAATTCATTGAATTCCATCTGCTTACCCCCTTAAAACTGTTCCTCTGAATCAGTGTCGTCACTATTGGCACTTTCAAATATTTCATCGATATTGATGTCGTCTTCTTCCTCTTCATCGGAATCATTGAACTCAGACAAATAATCGTCGCTTCCGTCTTCATCGGACTGATAACCATCCGATTCATCGGCCTCACTGTAGCCCATTCTCGCAAGCTCGCTTTCATCAGCTACTCCGGAGGTCATCTGTTCCGTATCATCAGAAGTCAGATACGCGTCATCGTCATCGTCAAAATGCTGTCTGAGATCGACTTCATTCTGATCGGCGTCAAGCACTTTGACGTCAAGACCAAGCGACTGCAGTTCCATGATGAGAACCTTGAATGATTCCGGAATGCCTGGCTTGGGGATATTCTGGCCTTTGATAATCGCCTCATAGGTCTTGACTCGTCCGACAACATCATCGGATTTGATGGTCAGAATCTCCTGAAGCGTATATGCCGCGCCGTAGGCTTCGAGTGCCCAGACTTCCATTTCACCAAAACGCTGGCCGCCGAACTGCGCCTTGCCGCCGAGAGGCTGCTGCGTAACAAGGGAATACGGTCCGGTGGAGCGGGCGTGAATCTTGTCATCGACGAGGTGGTGCAGCTTGAGGAAGTACATATAACCGACCGTAACGCGGTTGTCGAAAGCTTCGCCTGTGCGTCCGTCGAAAAGCTTTGTCTTTCCGTCCTCACTGAGACCGGCTTCCCTGAACATCTCAACAATATCGCTTTCATGCGCTCCGTCAAAGACAGGCGTCATAACCTTATAGCCAAGGGCTTTCGCGGCCATACCAAGATGAACCTCAAGCACCTGACCGATATTCATTCGGGAAGGAACGCCCAGCGGGTTAAGCACTATATCAAGCGGTGTGCCGTCGGGAAGGAAGGGCATATCCTCAACAGGAAGAATTCTGGAAACAACGCCCTTGTTTCCGTGACGGCCAGCCATCTTATCTCCCACGCTGATCTTTCTCTTCTGCGCCAGATAGACTCTGACCACTTTATTGACACCGGGGGAAAGCTCCTCGGAATTTTCCTTGGTAAATACCTGGACGTCAACCACAATGCCGCTCTCTCCGTGAGGCACTTTGAGAGACGTGTCGCGGACTTCACGCGCCTTCTCACCGAAGATCGCGCGCAG
>CADCON010000056.1 GCA_902803035.1 uncultured Ruminococcus sp. | reverse complement strand
GCCGGAATCTGAAGTTTAATGTAACCTGTAACTTTCTGAGCCATTAATAAAGCACCTCCAAATACGTGGTGATACCGAGACAGCATTGATTGGAATTGTATTTACTGCCTCTCCCACAGAAACGGCGCGTGCCGTAGCCCGCACACGTCCCTTACGGCAAGTTCTGAGCGGCCTTGCCTGCCGCAGCCCGTAACATCCGGGCGTCAGTTGAGCGGTACTATGCGTGAAAGATCCACTTCCGCCACAAACCTGCGGCCGAGCATGGTTTCATCAAACACAAGTACGGCTGTTTCCTCCGCGTGATCGATGGAATCAATGACGCCGACGTGGCCCGAATAGGTGCCCTCGACGACCTTGACCTCCTCGCCCACTTCAAAGGCGATTCTTTCAGTCTTGATTTCTACGCCCCACTTCGCCGCTTCCTCATCTGTAAGAGGCACCGGCTTGGAATCGGGGACCAGCTTGGAGTCGTGACCCACGAAGCCTGTGCATCCGCGCGTATTGCGGACGATAAACCACGTCTGGTTGGTCATGACCATTTTTACAAGCACATAGCCGGGAAAGAGCTTCTGTTCAACAGGCTTCTCGACCTGCTGTTCCTCCTTGATCACATGACCGTTCTGATCCTTGACCGACTTGCCGTTCTCATCTTTTTTGGTGACGATTTTGGTGACGGTTTCGGTGGTTGTCCTGGTAGGAATCCTCACGTCAACAATCAGATCCTGAAGTCTGCGGTTCTCAACGATTTTTTCCAGGTCCTTGGCAACTTTGTCCTCATAACCTGAGTAGGTGTGTATGACATACCACCTTGCGCTGCCCTCTGCTGCTTCTGTCATTAGCATTCACTCCCATCTGCTCTACTGCCTGTAATGATGTCCATGCTGCATTGTTGTCATTCGGCCGCGTCGCTCCCGGACACTTCGATCAGATCCGAAGTGCTGACGGCGTCGTCGGCTTTCATCGAAGCGGACCATTCGGGAATCTTCTTGAGACCGAAATCCCTGACTTCGCTCAGGGCAAAATCAAGCACCCAGATGAACACGCCCACAACGGCGATGGCCGCGAGGGTGATTGCCGCGTTTCTGGTGGTATCCTTGACCGTCGGCCATGAGATTTTCTTGATCTCGCTTTTGTACTCGCGGAAGAATTTAGCTGTCGCCTTGATGGGATTGACCTTCTTCTTGGACGAATCCTTTTTAGAAGCATCCTTCTTGGGGGCGTCCTTCCGGAGAGAAGTCTTTTTGTCCGTTTTGCCGGACGCGGTCTTGTCTTCCTTCCTGATTGACTTGTCGCTCATCAATCATCCGTCCTCCCTTACTTGCTTTCCTTGTGCGAAGTATGCTTCTTGCAGAATCTGCAGTACTTCTTCATCTCAAGTCTGTCAGGGTTGTTCTTCTTGTTCTTGACAGTGTTGTAGTTTCTCTGCTTGCACTCTGTGCATGCCAATGTGATCTTAACTCTCATTTCGGCACCTCCCGTAACGGAATAATTTACCGCAGGCCCACCCTGCCTCTGCAATAACAAAGCGTATCCGGCGGCATTTCAGCCTCCCTCGATACCGCGGCCGCAGCCGTCGGCATACAAAACAGGCGCATAAAAAAAACACGCCCAATGCGAGGTACTATAACTATACCACACATCGGGACGTTAGTCAAGTGTTTTTTTTTGTTTTCTCCCCTGATATTTCTTCTTTCGGCAACGATCCTCACCGGAAAATGCAATAATCCGGTATCATCCGCGTTCGTTTTCCTCCAGGGCGGTGGCGAAGTAGAGAATATCCCCCTGCGCCTTCTCTTTGGATGACCAGCCTATTCTGTTTTTCCTGTGATTGCCGATAATCAGCGTGCCCGACTGACCGCCGTCAAGATTATAGGCGGTTTTCACGCCGGTTTTTGCCAATTCGTCGGCAAAGGTCTGCATTGTGATTCCTTTGCTCTCCGTGTTTCTTCCCTCGCCTATGCATATAAGGTAGTGCAGATCATCTTCATACTGGCATATTGCCGTACGCGGCTCAGTGGTATCCGGTTGCCAGAACCTGCTGGTGATCCGCATCGCCTGACCATCCTTGACCAGCTGGGGTCCGAAAGCAACGGCACTGACCATCTCATTCTTCTCCAGAACGCCGCTTGACATAACCTCTTCGTCGCGGATAATGTGAAAGTTGCCTTCGGAATCTATCAGAAGCACATCCAGTCCGGCCGGTTTGTTCAGAAGTATCTGCCCGCGGTGCATCAGGAAGCCGAACGGCCGTCGGTTGTAGAAGCACCCGTTGACCGCCACGACAGCGTTGACCTGCCTTGCCTGACGCGAAGGCGTTCTCCTTTTTTTCCCGAACTGATTGTCAGCCAGTGCCATCCGGAACTGCGAGGGATGCTTGATTCTTATTTCGGCATAATGGAACCATGATTCGTGCAATCTCTCCTTGTGATAGTGAACCTCTATGGTCTTATCCTCGTAATTCTCAAACGCTTCATCGTATTTGGAAGGATCCGGCACCGGCGCTTCGAATGTATCGATGGGGATCACATAAACCGGATCGCGGTTTCTGACCACATCGGCAATATACGCTTCCGCCTCGCCGCACAAGTTCCCGGCGTCCTGATAAAGGCTGAATTCCCTTCCTTCATTTTTGCCTGAGCCGTTCAGCATCCCCAGAACGGCGTCCACCGCGCCAAATCTGACCAGACTCACCAGGAAAACCGAGAAAAGAAGTAAATAGATCAGAGCATCAAGCACCTTGCCGACGGATGACTTCTTATGATTCTGAGGCGCATTTTTTGCGGGTGAGCGCGAATGTTGATCCCTTGACATAAACCTGCCATTGCTCCTTTTGAATGATTAATAAAACAAACGAAAAACAGAATCCGTCAAGATCTGCTTCTTCCGGACGAACGGTTTGCAAAGTCTCCTTCACTCATTATAGTACCTGCTCCGCTTTTTTGCAATCATCTTTTTCATCGTTAATAATTTATATACATTCCCCCCGCCCATGGAATGCAGCAAGTTAACAAAAAAACAGGAATAATTCTATTTAAAACGGAAAAAATGGAAATCATCCGGGAATAATCGGCTTCTCATTGTTGAAAAAAGCGATTGCGTGAGCTATAATAATTGATAAGTATTGCCTGTCGGGGCAGCGGCGCGTTTTCCTCTCCGCTGCTCTTGAAACAGCAAAAAAACTATGTTGGGAGAGATGATTTCCTATGTTGACAACCTTCATGCCGTTCGCGTTCGCAGCGCAGACCGGCACTGAATTGAGCGACAGCAAGGGGATGCTCATGGCGGTCGTCACCTCCGCCGGCATCATCATTGTTTTCGTGATCCTGCTCCTGCTGATTTTCATCTTTTACGCCTACGGCGGCATCTTCCGCTCCGTGACCGCTTCCAGACAGAAGAAGGCGGACGCCCGGAAAGCGGCCGAAGCGGAAAAGACTGCGCCCCCGTCCGTCCCCGCTCCGCAGAGTCCGGCGCCGGACGACGGAGAAATTCCCGGCGAGATCATCGCCGTCATCGCCGCCGCGGTCGCCGCGGTGAGCGGCGGCAAAAGCTGCAGGATAAAGAAAATTTCGCGTTCACAGCGTCCCTCCGGGCAGCGCAGCTCCTGGGCGGCGGCCGGCGTGTATGAAAACACGCGTCCCTTCTGATTCCGGCACACGATTCTGTACCCTCGAAAGGTGGTAATTACTTAATGGAAATTCTTCATTCCATCTGGGAGTCTGTTTTAAGCATTCTCAGCGACTCCGGCCTGATCGGTCTGTTTCAGGGCGACGGCTGGAAAAACGCCGTTATGATCGGCATCGCCTGCTTCCTGCTCTATCTCGCCATCGGCAGGCAGTTTGAGCCGCTGCTGCTGCTTCCGATTGCCTTCGGAATGCTGCTGGTCAACCTGCCGCTCTCCGGCGTCATGGACGTGCCCACCACAGAGCTGATTCCCATTGCGAAAGCCTCGGCGACCGAAATCGCCAAATACGGGCAGGTCATCATGCCCGACGGACAGACCTATGTGGAAGTGGCTCACTCCGGCGGTCTGCTGTATTATCTCTATCTCGGCGTCAAGCTGGGCATCTATCCTCCGCTCATCTTCCTCGGCATCGGCGCGATGTCTGACTTCGGCCCCCTGATCGCCAATCCCAAGAGCTTCATTCTGGGAGCGGCCGCACAGATCGGCATTTTCTTCACCTTCTGCGGCGCGATCCTTCTCGGCTTTCCCGCCAAGGTCGCCGGCTCCATCGCCATCATCGGCGGCGCGGACGGCCCTACGGCGATTTATGTCACCTCCAAGCTGGCAGCCGATTATCTCGGTCCTATCGCGGTCGCCGCGTACAGCTATATGGCGTTGGTGCCGATTATCCAGCCGCCTATCATGCGCCTGCTCACCACCAAGAAGGAACGCGCGGTGGTCATGACCCAGCTCCGCACGGTATCCAAAACCGAAAAGATCATGTTCCCGATCATCGTGACGATAGTCGTCGCGCTGCTCCTGCCTTCCGCGGCTCCGCTGGTGGGAATGCTCATGCTCGGCAACCTCATGCGTGAGAGCGGCGTGGTCAAGAGAATCTCTGACGCCGCCCAGAATGAGCTGATGAACATCGTCACTATCTTCCTTGGCGTCACCGTCGGCGCAACCGCCAGAGCGGAAGTATTCCTCACCGCCGAAACCCTCATGATCGTCGGGCTGGGACTCGCCGCCTTCTGCCTTGGAACGGCATTCGGCGTGGTCTTCGGCAAACTCATGTATATCTTCACGGGCGGCAAGGTCAATCCGCTGATCGGTTCGGCAGGCGTCTCCGCCGTGCCCATGGCGGCCAGGGTTTCGCAGAAGGTCGGTCAGGAAACCAATCCCTCCAATTACCTTCTCATGCACGCGCTCGGCCCGAATGTCGCGGGCGTCATCGGTTCGGCTGTCGCCGCGGGCGTTCTGCTCGCCGTTCTCGGCTGAGCTTCCGTCTGAATCATCGCTTCAAACGCTTTGCCTGCTCCGTAATGCGGACAGGCAAGGCGTTTTTCTTCATCCGCTTATCAATTGTGTAATAATTTTTTAAAAATATATTGAATTTTTCTATCAATTATGTTAAAATCAATATGTTATACAGTGATTCCTTCGTGAAATGGGGCATTGCTGTGTGACAGATTCAGGAACACTGGATCTTTTATCAAAACGAAGGGTGATGACTTTATGTCCCAGGCAAAAAAGAAGCTGCGTGAAGACAACCGCATCGACAATTGGTCGTACTTATGGATGGCAATGTTTACCGCCGTCGGTTTTTTGGTATTCAGCATTATCGACCATTTCTTCGGTCATTTCGTGCTGAAGATTTTCGGCGCGGTCATTATCGTTTCGCTGGTGATCGGTCTGATTTATTCCGCTTGGAAAAAAACCAACAGCGAACGCCGCACCGTCTACATCATTCTATTTGTATCCATTGTCCTGCGGCTGTGCTATGTCATATTCACGTCCGGAGCGGAGATGTCCGGGCCGGAATTCGACACGTTCTCCGCCGTGCAGACCAATCTCACGCTGCCCGAAGCGACGCAGCCGCTGTATTACATCGCGTCCGCGTTCCTCTATAACTTTATGGCCATGTTCCGCTTCACCGCGCCGTATTCTCTGGATATCGTGCGTATCGTGACGGAATATCTCGGCATTGTGAGCACGATTGCGGTCTATTACATTCTCTGCGAGCTGGAAGTGAACGACACCGCGGTCTATCTCGGCACCGCCATCATCGCGTTCCATCCGGGACTGATCCGTCTGGGCGGGGAAATCAGCCCGCTGATGCCCATGTTCGCCGCCATGACGCTGGCCTTCATGTTCCTTTCAAGATGGAACAACTTTACCAACGGATTTGATTTCATTTTCATGAGCGTATCCTACGGTATCGCCGTGATGACCGACAATTCCGCGCTGATATTCATTCCTGTTTTTGCCGTTCTGATCATTATCAATCTCTGCCGCGTGTTTGCCAGAAAGAACGCTGTCAACACCATTTCCACCCTGCTTCAGACGCTGGGCGGCGTGGCTGTCTGGGGTGTGCTGAGCTTTGTCTACCCTGTCAGGAATATGATGATGGGAAAATCCACGGGAATCATGCGGCTCCTT
Source organism: uncultured Ruminococcus sp. (assembly GCA_902803035.1). Classification (GTDB taxonomy): domain Bacteria; phylum Bacillota; class Clostridia; order Oscillospirales; family Acutalibacteraceae; genus RUG762. Next base: position 8,702 of record CADCON010000056.1, on the reverse strand, counting down.
GGCAACTATCAGGGCAGCCTGGATTTCAGGACGAAATTCGCATCATTCTCAATGGGAGAGCTTTTTGAAACAATTGTCAGCCCCAAAGACAAAAACGCGTGGATTTATCTGGTAAAATCCTCCATATTCGGCAGCAGAACATCCATTGACAGCGACCTGCCATCTTTGGTGTTTGTGGTATTCATTGCGATAGCCTTCACGGCGGCCGCTATTTCGGGGCTTTGTGTTTTCGGCAACATGATCGCCCACGCCGATTCAAAAAAGAAGGTCAACATCTGGACGCTTATCGCCCTGACCGGCTGCGCGATTGCGTATTATGTGCTTCAGAACATGGGGGCAACCGACGCCGCGTTCATGGATTTCCGCGTCGTTCCCGTCCTGCTAGCTCTGGGCGTCACGATGCTCTCCAACGGCATGAAGGTGCTGAGCATGAAGAAAAAACTCAGCTTTGTCTCCCAGATTCTCTATCTGCTCACTGTGTTCATCTACCTGGCCTTCTGCACGGGATGCGTCGTCTACGGCTGCTGGTGCATCGTATGAGGCTGAGCGGAAAATCCATTCATATTAACTAAAAGGTGATAAAAATGTCCAGGAAAATTAAAATCATCGCGGATTCCACCTGCGATATTTCCCCTGAGCTTGCTCGGAAATACAACATCGAAATACATCCCTTTGTCGTCAATCTCGGCGAAAAAAGCTATCATGACGGCGTGGATATCACAACAGACGATATCCTGAAGTATTACAGGGAGACCGGAAATATCTCCAAGACCGCAGCCGCGCCGCCGCATGAATACGAGGAGCTTTTCCGCCAATGGCCCGCGGACGAATACGACGTGCTTTTCTTCACTATCAGCCGCGAGTTTTCCTCCGCTTATGCCAATGCCTGCATCGGCGCGGAAAATCTCGACAATATCTACATTGTGGAATCCGCCAACCTCTCGACCGGCATTCTTCTGGTAGTGCTCGCCGCCGCCGACATGATCGAAAGCGGCATGAGCGCGGGGGAAATCGCGGAGAAGCTCGCCGGAATCGTTCCGAAGGTACGCACCAGCTTTGTGATCGATACGCTGGAATTCCTCTGGAAGGGCGGCAGATGCTCCGGCGTTGCCGCTCTTGGCGCGAATCTGCTCCGGCTCAAGCCCTGCATTGAAGTGATCGACGGCAAGATGTCCGTCGGCAAGAAATACCGCGGCAGCATTGACAAGGTGATTCCCCAGTATATCGGCGACCGGCTCCGCTCCACTCCGAATGTCGTCAGAAGAAGGGTTTTCATCACCCACACCTTTGAAAGCCGCGGGCCAGTTGACGCCGCGTTGAAGCAGGCGCGGGATTCCGGAATGTTTGACGAGGTGCTGGAAACCAGGGCGGGCTGCACGGTGTTCAGCCACTGTGGTCCCAATACCCTCGGTATTCTCTACATAGAAGCCTGACAAAAAAATACAACCGCCGCACAGCAGGAAATGCCTGCCGCGCGGCGGTCTTTTTTTTTTTATTCCTCCGGACCCTGACTGACAACAACATTGATCATGCTGCCGGCCTGAATCTTCTTGCCGACGTCGATGCCGTTCAGACGGATGATCTTGCCGCTCTCCACGTCATCGCTGTATTCCTCCGCCTGATCACCCAGCGAAAGCCCCGCCTTTTCGAGTGCCTTGGAGGCTTCGGGGACGGTCATTCCGATGATATTGGGAACCACGCGCATTTTGGAGCCTTTGCTCACAACGACGCCGATCGGGGTGTTCTGCTCGACGGTGGAGCCGGCTTCGACTGTCTGGGAAATAATTCTGCCTTCCTCATAGTTCTCGTCATAGACCTCGTCCATTAAACGGATGTAGAAATTGCTGTATTTCTCATTGCCGTTGACGCTGCTCCACTTCTTATTGACCAGATTGGGAACTCTGTAAAGCACCTTCGGCTGAGAATCGGTGTCATTCTCCTGCGACGATACATAATCGGACGAGATATCGTCCTCGGTGTTGTCCTTGTTCATCATGGGCAGAATCACCAGGTTGATGAATATCAGCGCGATCACGCCCAGCACGACGAATCCGATCAGTCCCGAAATAATGCCGTACTTGTAGGGCGAAATCTCCGGCTCGTCATCTTCGCGTTCGTAATCCGGCTCTCTTCTCGTTACGGGAGCGGACGAAGCGGGTCTTGGCGGCTCGCGGTAATCCGGCTCATCGACATATCTGTCGCCGTAATCCGCCGCCGGGGCCGCCGCCTGAACGGGCTTAGGTCTCGGCTTCGGTTCCTGTCTGCGCGGAACGGGATTGGTGAGCTGGTTCTTCAGCTCCTCCATGGAATGCGTGCGGCTCTCGATATTGACCTGCAAGCCCCCCGCCAGAGCGGTGACCACGTGGGCGGGCAGATTCTGTGCGACCTCGGCGGGCATATTCAGTCTTGGCTCATACGAACGCGAAACCGCGTCGGGCGGCCTTTTGCCGGTCAGTGCGTAGAAAATCACCGCGCACATGGCGTAAACGTCCGTCCATTTGCCCTTTTTGCCCTCCAGCGAATACTGCTCGATCGCGGAAAATCCCTCATAGAATTCGGGCGTCAGTTCGGTTTCGGACAGGTGGGCGTCCGGGCTGCCGAAGCCCTGCAGCTTCAGCGTCCCGCTGCGCGTCATGATAATATTGTCGGGCGAAATGCCGAAGTGCACCAGCCCGATGGAATGCGCGGAATTGACGGTGGAAATCAGCGGCAGGAAGAGCGGACGCGCTTCCTCCCATGTAAAGCGGCGGGCGCGCTTGATGATCTCATTGAGCGGCTTGCCGTCGACGAATTCATAAATAATATAGGCGGTCTTGTTGGACTCGAACATATCAAGCACCGGAACGATGGAAGGCAGCGTTGACAGCTTGATCAGCGCCCTGCCAATCTCCATGAAGTCCTGGAGATAATCCTGATAGACCAGCTTGTTGCCGGGGGATATGATGATATTGTCATCGCCCTTGACTCTGGAGCAAAGCGTCTTGGGAAGGTATTCCCTGACGGTCACCTTCTTATTGGTGGTGGCGTCCAGACCGATATAGGTGACGCCCTCGCCGTTGGAGCTGATATGTTTTCCTACTATATATCTTTCTTTCAGCAGTGTACCGGGTTCAAGATAAGGCAAAACCTGAGGGGTACCATCGACATAGCCGCATTTCGGGCACTGCACCGCGTCGCCCTTATTGCACATACAGCCCAGGCACAAACCCTTGAATTCCATTGAAATCTCTCCTTTGATTCAGACCTGTTTGCTTACTGACAATATGAAAAGGTCGATCAATTTTTGATCAAGAACATTCTAGCATATAAATCCTGAATTGTCAAAGATTATTAATGCACTGTAACCTCAAGAGGGAATAATGACATGATTTTTTAACAAATTAGTCATACTCACCACGTTTTTCTCGGCTCTTCCGCGATTTCTTCGTGTCTTTTCCAGACATTCAGGCGGAAATTGTAGATGGCTTCTCTCTGCCTGATTTCTCCCTTGCAATACGCCTTTGTCTGATCATAAAGCAATCCGCTCAGCGAGCGGTCATAAATGGTCGGCACCGACAGCTCAAGTCCCGAAGCGGCGGCGTCATAGACCGAGAACGCGTCAAGCCCCTCAAACAGGGGGTTGGGCATCTGTAATGCCGCCAGCTCCCGGCAGACGCCGCTGTGATTGACATATTTCATCCCGGCCAGCGCGATCAGCTTCATGAACGCGGCATCGCAAGTAAACGCCCGGATGATGGCGGCGGCAATGTCCTTATTGACGGAATTCTTCGCGCTGTAAAGCCAGTTCCCGCCGTACACAAAGCCCTCCGGCGCGGGCGAAGTCCGGAATTTGCCGAAGGAAACGCCGCTCCGCTTTTCGTACGAAAAAATGGTGGTGATGTCCGCCACTTCCCTTCGCCCGCTTCTGCAGAGCCATGGCGCGGCATAAAAGCAGAACACGCCGCTGTCAAGCGCGCCGTACCAGTCGTCATCGAGGGTCTTCGCACTGGCGAATCCCTTTGAAGAATAAATGTCCTTGAATGTGTTGAGCCAGTGGGCGATGGATTCGTCCGACACCGACAGCTTTCCGTCGGTCAGCCACAGTCCTGACATCGCCCAGTCCACCGACTTCCAAAGCTCCGCGCTGTTGGGAAGCATACGGATTTTGCCGTTGCTTTTCTCATTCAGCGTCCGGGCGGTGGCGAGGAAGGAATCCCACGAGGAGAGCTTTTCCTGCATTTCCTCCTGATGGGTCACGCCAAGATACTTCTCAGCATAATCCGCGCGATAGAGCAGAATTCCCGGCTCGGCGTCGTAGGCGGAGCCTTTCTGCACCCCGTCCGTATCCGACCCCAGCACACGGGTGAAGCGGTACTGACACGAAAGCTCCTCCGCGGTGATGCCCAGATCGGCAAGCGGGGCGACATTCGGGTCAGCCGCCAGAAAGGGGGCCATTTCACAGCTTCCGAGGAACAAATCAATGGATTCGCCGCCCGCCAGCCGGTTCTGAAGGTCGGAACGATAGCTGTTGATTTCGGTCGTGATCCACTCAATCTCCACGTTCTCCATGAGCTTGCTGTGGCGCGGAATGAAAAATCTTTCCATCAGCTCCCGGAAATCCTCATTCCACGACATGATCCTGAGCGTCGTCGCTTCCCGTTTCTCACGACCGTCCTCACCGCAGGCGCAGAACTGCGCCAGCACCACGGCCGCCGCCAGCAGCGACACGACCCTGAGAATCATTTTGCGGCTCATAGTGACACTCCTTCCCTGAAAAAACTTCCATCTATCATATACCTTATCCGTAAAAAATATGTCCATTCCATTGTAAATCATTCCGGTCAGTCCACGCTCCGGACGATGCTTCCCCCGCAGAGGACACATTCGCCGTCGTAACAGACTGCTGCCTGCCCCGGCGCCGCCGCGCGCTGCGGACGGTCGAATGTCAGGGTGAACTCATTCTCCCCTGTCTGTTCGAGAAGGGCGTATTCCTCGCGCTGGGAATACCGCAGCTTCGCTGTCACGCGGAGGGGGCGGTCGATTCTTTGCGCCGCGATCAGATTGATATCGCTGACTATCACCCGGCGGCTGAAAAGCCGATCATTGCCGCCCAATGTGACCGTGTTGCGGGACATATCCTTGCCGCAGACGTACATCGGCCTGCCAAAGCCCATTCCAAGCCCCTTGCGCTGTCCGATGGTGTACCGCGCCGCGCCGTTGTGCCTGCCGATCACCCTGCCGTCAAGGTCGAGAAAGTCCCCCTGCTCAAATTTCCTTCCCAGATAGCGTTCCAGAAAGCCGGCGTAATTCCCGTCCGGCACAAAGCAGATATCCTGGCTGTCGCCCTTGCGGGAAGTTGCCATTCCGTTGGCGGCCGCAAGCTCCCGCACCTCGGCCTTCGTCAGCTCACCCACCGGGAAGAGCACGGACGAAAGCTGCGCCTGACTCAGCCTGTACAGAAAGTAGCTCTGGTCCTTCGCACGGTCCCGCGCCCTGACCAGAAGCCATCTGCCGGAGCCGCTGTCAAACCTGACTGAAACATAATGGCCTGTGGCGATTTTGTCACAGCCCAGTTCCGCAGCCCTTCTGGCAAGCTCACCGAATTTGATGTATTGATTGCAGATGATGCAGGGATTGGGCGTTTCACCTCCGAGATAGGCGTCGGCAAACCGCCTGAGCACCTCGCGGGCAAATTCCTCCCGCATATCAAAGACATAATGCTTCAGTCCCAGCCTTTCGCAGACGCTCCGGGCGTCCGCGATATCGCTTTCCTTCATTGTGTCGATCAGCCGCATGGTCGCTCCGACCGCCTCACAGCCCCGGTCCCTGACCAGCAGGGCGGCGGCGGAGCTGTCCACTCCCCCGCTCATGGCCGTCAATACCTTGTTCATTTTACACCGCCTTCCGAAAGCCTGTTAAAAACGCAGAAAAGGAAGAATCCATCCCGCCGCCAGCGCGGCCGCTGAAGCCGCGAGTGCCACCACAATCAGCGGCATATCCATATACGCCAGAACCAGCGCGACCGCCGTTCCGAATGCCGCCGTCGCCACGCTCCCCGTCGAATAGAAGATGGCGGGAACGGTCATCGCCGTCAGCACCGCGTATGGCACATAATACAGAAAGCTGCGGAAAAACCGGGATTTGATCTGCTTGCGGAACGCCGCGAAGGGGATCATTCTGATGAGATAGGTCACGCCTGCCATGACCGCAATATACACCGCAAGGCTCATGCGCGCTCCCCCTCCTCCCCGGCCGCCGGAAATGCCAGCGCGCCGGCGACGGCGGCAATGATCGCGCTGAGGATAATGGCAAATCCCCCGCCGACCTGCGGCAGCAGATAGCGGAACACCATGCTGCAGAAGGCGGCGACGCCCGCCACGGCCAACACGCCCCGGCTCTTTTTCGCCGGCGGAACAACAATGGCGATAAACATCGCGTAAAGCACGATTCCCATCGCGTTGGTGAGCGATGAAGGAAGCAGCGCGCCGGCGGACGCTCCGAGAAACGTCCCCAGACACCATCCGAACGTGGAAACGGAGATCAGCCCGTACATATAGCGGGCGGTGATCAACCCCTTCTGCGCCGAGGCGACGGCAAAGATCTCGTCTGTGATGCCGTAAGCCGCTATCAGCCGGCGCGGGGTGTTGAAGGTGCCGTCCAGCTTCTGCGAAAGCGAAATGGACATCAGACCGTAGCGCAGATTGATGACAAGCTGCGTCAGCGCCATTTCCAGATACGAACCGCCGGCGGCAATGATGCCTATGCCGGCGGCCTGCCCCGCGGAGGTCAGATTCGACGCGGAAATCATCACCGACGCCAGCGTCGTCAGCCCCGAACGGACTGCCAGTATTCCGAAGCCAAAGGACACCGACAGATATCCGAGCGCAATCGGAATGCCGTCGAAAAGCCCTTTTGCAAATGGAGATTTCATTATGATAACGGTTCCTTTCCTATAGCTGTCCCTCGATGAACGGACGAATGAAATCAAGCTCCCGCGTGAAAAGGCAATGATGGAAGGTGTTCCGGCGGACCGCTTCATACAGCTCGTCGAACGGCATCCACATGACCTTCTCAACCTCGGACGCCTGAAGGGTGAATTCCGACTCGTCCGCGTCGCTGTGCAGCAGATAGACATAGCAATGCTCGCGGTCGTGGTAGCCCTGACCGATGTCGTCGTCATACGTCATGATCAGCACACCGGCGTAGACCGGATCGTCCGGCGCGGCGTGAACGCCCAATTCTTCCTCCAGCTCGCGGAGCGCGCCGTTCAATGGCCTTTCGCCCGCGGGAATGTGACCCGCCGCCGATATATCCCAATGGGACGGATAGAGCCGCTTTCCCGCCGCCCTGAGCTGAAGGAGAAGGGTGGGTTTCCCCTGCGGATCCCTTCCCGTCAGCCAGACGTGAACCGTCGGGTGCCACTGCCCCTTCCAATGCACAAAATCGCGGGAAACGACCATTCCCGAAGGCTCGCCGTTCCTGAGATTGACGTCGAGCAGCTCTTCCTCGTTCCCGTCCACCACGCACCTGCAAAGCCGGTCGCCATGGTATTCCAGCTCCATACGGTCGAATTTCACGCCCTGCATGAGATATTTCAGGAATACACGGTCGCCGTCCCAAAGGCGCAGGCTGAACACCTCGTCCTTCTCTATCCAGTGAAGCTCTCCCTCGTCACATCCAGACAGCTCGCCCTCCGCGCCTGACGCGGCAAAGAGGTGCATGACCTCGTCCTCCCACACGTCCGAACGGAACCAGACATCGCCCCACGCGGTCAGCTCCCTGACGGTAAGCCCCGTTTCCTCCAGAATCTCGCGGCGGGCGCACTGCTCCACGGTTTCGCCAGGCTCCACCTTGCCGCCCACGCCGATCCACTTGCCTTCATTGGGATCGTTGGGCTTCTTGTTGCGGAACATCATGAGAATCTTGCCGTCCCGCTCGATGTAACAAAGCGTTGCGTTTTTCATTCCGATTTCCTTCCTGTCAGTCCGTCAACAATTCAAGCATACGCCGTCTGAATGCTTCATCGGTGAAATCCGGTATCACTTCGTCCACGCCTCCCACAGAAGAGAGGAATTCGTGGCTGAGCGACGACGCGACGGCGACAATTTTCCCCGCGCCGGCCGCCGCCGCGGCTTCTATTCCGGACGGCATATCCTCAAATACCACACACTCACACGGCTCCAGCCCTATCGCTTCCGCCGCCGCAATATAGATGTCGGGAGCGGGCTTGCCTGCGATGGTGCCGTCATTGTAGAGCAACGTATTCTGATTGAACCAGCGGAAAAGATCAAACCGCTTGATGTAGAATTGCGTGTTGGTGCGGCCCGATGACGTGGCAACCGCCATACGCACCCTCGCCGCCTTCAGCTCATCGAGAAATTCACACGCGCCGTCGGCAAGCCGCAGTCTGTCATGCAGCGAAAGGCACAGTCTGCGGTAAATCTCTTCCTTCGCCTCCGCGTGACGGCTGATTTCCGCGTCGGTCAGCCCGTTGTGAAGAAAATACCGGAGAATGTCGGCGTTGGTGCGGCCGTGTATGCAGTAGCGGAATTCGTCATCCGTCACATCGCGGCCGGCGATCTCCTTCACATACTGCCGCCACGCCTGCTCGTGCTGCACTGTATCGAAAAACAGTGTCCCATTGAAATCAAACAGAACGCCTTTGAATGTTTTCATTGTTTGTCTTCCTCTCCTTCGCTGCTGTCCGCAGCATTATCGTCATC
>CADCON010000055.1 GCA_902803035.1 uncultured Ruminococcus sp. | reverse complement strand
GGGGGGAAGCTGAACCATGAAACTGACAGAACCTGCCATCGAATATGCTCAACAGATTCAAGCATATAGAAAAGAATTTCTTGACTGCGGAGATTCTATGGACGGTACAAGCTCGCTTAGACGCTTTGAGAATTCGCAGGAATGGATTGAATACATCAATGCACATAAAGACCCCTTAACCGGTCCTGACGGGCATTCCCCCGCATCGCAATTTATCTTCATACGTGAAGAGGATCTTAAGATCGTCGGAATGATTAATATTAGATTCAGATTAAATGATTATCTGGAAAAGTTTGGAGGACATATCGGATATTCCGTCGCCTCCAGTGAGAGACGAAAAGGATACGCGACGCAAATGCTTAAACTCGTCCTGTCGGAGTGCGCAAAACTCGGCATTGGCAGAGTGCTCATAACCTGCGTGCAGGGAAATGAAGGAAGCAAGCGAACGATCCTGCATAACGGAGGCGTTTTCGAATCCACCGTATTTGATCCGGAGGATGACTGCTGGCTGGAGCGATACTGGATCGACCTATCAAGATGAGGTTTTCCGGTTTGCAGAGGCGGAAATAGACGTTACGTTTGTACCTTCTTACCTCGATTTCGTTACGTTTGTACGCTTTTTTGCATTGTATTATTCACTATTCTCCATTCACTAAATCCCCTATTCACTCAAAATCCCTATTCTGATTTCTCATCTGCATCTGTCAGAATGCCATTCCATTCTGATTCCCATACACTTTTCCGAGCAGCAGCAGGCCCGCCTGTCTGCTGTTTTTTTATTCGCTGGAAAAATTGATGAAAAATACCTTGACAAGCGAAATACTTCGTGATATGATGTATTACATAAAAGGAGGTATTGTATGGATATTCAGTTGAAACGCGGCTTTCTGGAAATCTGCGTTCTGGCGGCCATCAAGAATGAGGATTCCTACGGCTACCGGATCATCAAGGATCTCAAGCCCTATATCGAACTGTCCGAATCGACATTGTACACCATTCTCAAAAGGCTTGAATCGGGCGGTCTGCTGACCGTCCGTACAGCCGAGCATGACGGCCGGCTCCGCAAATACTACCATATCACCGAGGCGGGCCTGCGGCGCATCGAGGACTTCAAAGCCGAATGGAAAGAGCTTATTTCCATCTATCAGTTTGTCATCAAGGAGGATCATCATGACTAAGCAGGAATTTCTTACCCAATTGCAAAACGGGCTGTCGGGGCTTCCGCAGAGCGGCGTTGACGAACGTGTGTCTTTCTACGGCGAGATGATCGACGACCGCGTGGAGGAAGGCATGAGCGAGGAAGAAGCCGTCGCGGGCATCGGCGCCGTGGATGATGTGATTTCACAGACCGTCGCGGAAATGACGCCTGCCAAGCCCATAGAGCCGTCAGTAATCCCCCGCCGGACTTTGCCGCTGTGGCAATTGATCCTTATCATTCTCGGCTTTCCCCTTTGGTTTTCGCTGCTGGCCGCTGCCGCAGCCGTCATTCTTTCCCTGTACGTGGTCATCTGGGCATTGATCATATCCCTGTGGGCCTTCGAATTGTCCGCTGCCGTGGGTGTATTCGCCTGCGCCGCCTGCGTGGTCATTCTCTGGGCGTCCGGCAAGCTGCTCCCCGGTCTGGCCATGCTCGGCGCGGCGTTGTTCCTGGCGGGGCTTTCCATTCTGCTGTTTTTTGCCTGCGTCGGAATCTCAAAGGAAACGGTCATTCTCACCAAAAAGGCTGTGCTCAGCCTTGGAAGACGATTCATCAGAAGGGAGAATTCAAAATGAAACATACATGGATATCAGTGGGAATCGTGCTGCTGACAGCGGGCTTTGTGCTCTTTGCGGCGGCGTTAATCGCCATGCGCTTTGATTTTTCAAAGCTCGTCACAACCGAAACCATCACGAATACGTACACCATCGAAGAAGCCGTCAACCGCATAGCCATCAACACGGAGCTGACGGACATTGAATTCAGGCTGTCCGACGGCGATAAAATACAGGTAGACTGCACGGGACAGAAAAAACTCCGTCATACGGTTCAGGCTGAGAACGGTACACTTACCATCGGTATGGAAGATAACCGCCGATGGATAGACCATCTTTTCTTCTCCCATACGCTGTCCATGACGGTCTATATCCCTTCGGGCAGGTACGAATCCTTCTCGTCCGGCAGCAGAACAGGGAATTTTTCGGTTCCGTCAGGGCTGGCCTTCGGCAGCGCGGATATCAGGGGCAGCACGGGCGACGTGTCCTTCGGCGCATCGGTTGAGGGATCGCTTTCCGTCAGCGTAAGCACCGGAGATATCCTGCTTGACAACGTGACAGCGGAAACAGTCAGCCTGTCCGTTACCACCGGCGACATTTTCATCAATGCGGTTGAATGCCGGGACGCCCTCTCCATTGCCGTTTCCACCGGGGAAACCACTATTGCCGAAACGACCTGCCGCGCGCTTACTTCCTCCGGAAGCACAGGCAGCATCAGCATGAAGAACACCGTCGCCGCCGACAGCTTTGAGATTAAGAGAAATACCGGCTCCGTGCGCTTTGACGGCTGTGACGCCGGCAGGATCAATGTCAGAACCTCGACCGGAAATGTGACCGGTACGCTTCTGACGGAAAAGATATTTGTCACCAGAACCTCCGCCGGCTCGGTCAATGTTCCTGCGACCGAATCGGGCGGTATCTGCAGGATCACCACTTCTACCGGCGATATCCATCTGACAATAGCCGGCCGATAGCGACCGATCAGATGTTCCCCCCGGAAATACACCCCTCTCCGCGGTGTATTTCCGGGGGATTTTTTGCGGCTTCCGATAAAAATTTCAGATTTTCCGCTCTTCATGATTGACGTTGGGTGATTTTTATTATATAATATCTTATGTATAGGCTGAAGCCCTCATCTATCGTGCAGCGATACCTCTTATCATCAATCGTCAAAGGGAGAGATAATCAGTGGAAAAAGCAGAATCATCTGTCAAAATCGTGTCGGATACCGGCTTACGCCGCGTATTCAAAGTTCCGGAGCCGTGCGAAGGCTCCCGTCCCGGCCTGAACCGCGTCAGGCTGTTCGCCCTTCTGCTCGGCTGCGTGGCGTTGCTGCTGCTGGCAGGCTGCGGAATGAATACCGAGATGAAGCTCAACGGCGAATTCAAGGGCGAGAGAATCATCACCTGCGACGAGCTGGAGGATCAGAACAATCTTTTCACCAAATTCAAGGTGTCCGAGGCGGCCGACGTTCTCAGTCAGAAGTGTCCGCCGCAGATGTCATTTGAATGCAAATACACCAACGACAAAAAGACCAAGGCCGTGTTTGTTTTCCATCTGAAATACGACAGCCTTGACGATTACAAGTCCAAAGTCAAAGCACTCATCGGACGGGTGCCTTCCGTGCAGTTTACATACAAGGACCCCAACGAGGATCTTTTCAAAAGCGGATTTTCCCTCACGGAGGACTTCGAGTCAAAGGATCTTCTCGCGTGGGTCAAGCCTGCCCTGAAGGAGGGTCTTAACGTATCCAAGGATGTTTCCAGCATGACCGATACCGTGAAGATCACCATGAACGACGTCACTTTTGACAACGACAATTTCGCTTCAGCCAAAATCAAGATCAACACCATCTCCAAGTATCTTCTCGACAGCATAGAAGTCCGCACGGTTCACGGTCTGGAGAAGGACGGCAAGGATTACGAGCGCAAGGTCACCGTCAAGATCCCCAAAAAGACGGTCGAAGCCCTCGGTAAAACCAATATTCAGAAATTCATGGAAAATTCGTCGGTCGATGGCGCGAACGGCAAATGGAAAAACGCGGACGACGGCTCCGGTATTTACAGCGTTTCCCTCAAGGGCAGCGCGGAGGAAATCGGCGAATTCACCGCCCGGCTCTTCGGCGGGAATTCCTCCTTCAGCTATGTGAGCGACGGCTCGCTCAATACGGCCTTTTCCGAAACCGGCGTTCTGTACGACAAGATCAGCTTTGAGAGGTTCCCCTGTCAGTCCGACGGTTCCTGCAACGCCACCTTCAATTATGTCAATACCGACGGCAGCCAGTTCGACGCCTCCAAGTCCACCAAATCCGGGGGCAGCAGCCTCAAGAGCGGCGAGGGCGTGACGGAGGACGGCAAGACCATGGTGCTGATTTATGAAAAAGCGTCGGCGGCCGACATTACGCTTTATTCATCGTCCGTTTACAGCGTGGCGAAGGTATGCGTGACGACCGACATCAGCGCCGACGACAAGGTCAGCCAGGAAATCAGAATCGCCTACAAGGTCGAGGAGGACGATTCCGGCGCGCAGTTTGCCGCGAAATATTTCAAAAATTCACTCCAGGGCAGCGGAATAGACATTACGGTCGAACGCTTCAGTTCGTCGCATATGCAGTACGCCGTGGTTCTCACAACGCCCAGAGGTTCCGCCGAGGAAATCACCAAGCTGCTTCAGAAGTACACCGGCGCGGGCAACAGCCTCACGGTGAGCGGAGAGGATAAATTCACGCTATACAACAAGAGAAGCGTCACCGTGACAGTCGATCTTGTTGATTTCATCAAGCCCTCCGGCTTCACCGGTGAGATCATGTACGGCTTCAAGGGAACCGGCGAAGCAAGCTCCGTGAGCTGGACTTCTCCCGCCGGCAAGGGCAAGAACGACGTGCTGATGGGCAAATCCCAGAGCGAATTCGAGCATCCGGTATCGGAGCATCTGTTTACCATCACCTATCAGGTCCGCAGACTCAATCTGATGTTTGTGCTGCTGATCGGCGCGCTGGTCGTTATCGCCTGCGGCGTGATCATTATGCTGCTGAGCTGGCTGGTGCTCCGCAAGCGCAAAAAGCGCGAAAAGGAAAAGATGGAAGCGGTCATGACCATGGCACTGGTCAAGCTGCCTGACGGCACTGAAACCATGATGGAGGTTACGCCTGAGGAAGCAGCCAACGCGGTTGTCATTGCCCCGAAGGACGACGACGGGCTGGACGAAGACGACGACGAACCGGAGAACATGTGGCTCTTCACCACCGCTATGAGGCTTTTCGCGGCTATGGCGAGCGTGCTGTTCTTCTTCAATTTCGTGCGTATCAATTCCGAACGCAATTCCTTTGACGTTCTGGGAATATTTGACTCCGACAGCGGTCTTTCCGGTCTGGATCTGATCATCGGCAAGGAGATCAGCGATCGCACGTTTGACGGCAGCTATTTCAATCTGGTGCTGATCATCATTCCGATCGTGATATTCCTTCTGCTCTCATTGCGCAGTTTCCTTCCCAAAATGCTGAGCAATATCGTGATCATCTGCTCCTCGCTCTTCCAGGCGTGGTATCTGCTGGGCCTTGAGGACACTATTTCCGCCAAGGTTGACGTCCTCGGCGTCGATGGTAAGCGGTTCTTCATGGAAATGGCGGGTGCGTATAATTATTCCATCGTCATTTATGTCATGCTCTTTGCCGGAGCGGTGCTGCTGCTTCTCATGGATATGGGGCTTGATATCCGCAATATCCTCCGCAGAAAGCAGAAGATCTGAAGATTCTCCGCTCATTCCGGAAGCAATTTAATTGATTCATTCTAATACCGCGCAGACAGTGTGTCGCAGAAGCGTCGCGCTGTCTGCGCTCGCCAGTCAAGGGGAAAGATAATATTGAAATTCAAATCAGTCATCCGGACAACGATTGCCGTCATGCTCGCCGCGGCAACGCTTGCTCTCTGCGCCTGCAATGACGCCGATACGCCTGAACAGGCCATCAAGCGGTTCAATAAGAAGATGAACGACTGCAGCTATAAGGCGGCTTTTGATTATGTCGCAGAATATGACGGGCTGAGCTTCGACACCGGTGACCGCAGCGGCACGCGCCAGATTGTGGACGCCGTTTCCAAGACGCTTGAGATACAGATCGTCGACATTCAGACTACCGGCGCCACTGGCGCGGCGACACTGAGCGTGACCACCGTTGACCTCCGCCAGATCTATGCCCGCGCCGCGTCAACCGTCACCAACAATTATGTCGATACGGTGCTGGGAGGGGCTAAAATTTCCGCTGAAGAGATGCGCGAAGCCCTCGTCAAGGAAATCGTCCGCGAATCGGAAATGTCCGAAGCCAAGCACGTCACCACCGAATGCCATGTCAATCTCAAGCGCGAAAGTGATCACTGGTACATCATTCTGGACAGCACCAGCTTCAATATCATGATGGGCTACATCAATGAGGCCAATTCTATGGTCGAAAGCGGCGATTTCACCAACATCGCCCCCGTATCCGATTCCGACGCCTCAGGGGGAGATACTTCCTCTGAGGAACAGGCAAGCAGCGTCACATTCAACGATTAATATCTGAAAGGAAGACCCGTTCAACATGAAATTAGGCATAGTAGGACTCCCCAACGTAGGCAAAAGCACCCTCTTCAACGCCATTACAAGCGCCGGCGCGCAGTCGGCCAATTACCCCTTCTGCACCATCGAACCGAATGTCGGCGTGGTTGACGTTCCCGACAAGCGGCTTGACCGGCTGGCGGAAATGTACCATCCCGAAAAGGTCACCCACGCTCCGCTGGAATTCGTCGATATCGCGGGGCTGGTCAAGGGGGCAAGCAAGGGCGAAGGACTGGGCAACAAATTCCTTTCCAATATCAGGGAATGCGACGCGATTGTCCATGTGGTGCGCTGCTTTGAAAACGACGACATCATCCACGTCGAAGGCAGCATCGACCCGGCGCGCGACATTGAAACCATCAATCTCGAACTGATTCTCTCCGATCTGGAGCTGGTGGAGCGAAAGATTGACCGCGCAAAGAAGGCGATGAAGGGCGACAGGAAATTTGCCGCCGAAGTGGAATTCTTTGAGCGGGTCAAGGAGGTGCTGGAATCCGGGAAAGCCGTCCGCACCATGACGCTCACCGAAGAGGAGCGCGAAATGCTTTCCACCGTCGCTCTTCTCACCAGCAAGAAGGTCATTTACGCCGCCAATCTCAGTGAGGAGGATTTCACAGGCGACGCGGAAAATCCCCACCTCGCGGTTGTCAGAAGGATCGCGGAGGAGGAAAACAGCGAAGTGCTGCCTATCTGCGCTGAAATCGAAGCGGAAATCAGCGGCATGGATCCCGATGAAAAACTGATGTTCCTCAGCGAAATGGGACTGGAGGAATCCGGTCTCGACCGCCTGATCCGCGCGGGATATCACCTGCTCGGTCTGATCAGCTTCCTCACCGCGGGTCAGCCGGAGGTCAGGGCGTGGACCATCACAAAAGGAACCAAAGCGCCGCAGGCTGCGGGCAAGATTCATTCCGACATTGAACGCGGCTTCATCCGCGCCGAAGTCATCGATTACGACAGCCTGATTGAACTCGGCTCGCTCGCCGCCGCCCGCGAAAAGGGGCTTCTCCGCTCCGAGGGCAAGGACTATGTCATGAAGGACGGCGACGTGGTTCACTTCCTTTTCAATGTGTAAGAGCCTGCTCACGGCTCCCGATGCGCGCGGACAGATTCCAGACAGGCTCTGCGTAACAGACTTCATCACAGCGCATACATCATCCGTGAAGGAAGTATGCGCTGTTTTCATCTTTCCCCGCGCACCGCTCCTGACAGGACAGGTGATTCATTCTATACATTATGGAAAGGTCTGAAACAATGGCTGAAATCAATTACAGCGCGCTGGGAGCGCATATCGCTTCGGGAAAGCCGTCCACGGTCTACCTGATCTGCGGAGACGACGCTTACCTGCGCAGACGCAGCCTGGAAATGCTGAAGCAAAAATACAAGCCGGACGTGCTGCCGGAATTCAATTACACGGAATTCGACGGCTCCGAATGCGCGGTGGAGGAAATTGCCGCCGCCGCCGAAACCCTTCCCATGATGGCGGAACGCCGCATGATCATGGTCAAGGATCTGGACGCCGCCGCGCTGAACGCGGACCAGTACCGCAAACTGGAATCCCTTCTCGAAGTCATCGGCAGCTACGACGCCTGCCTGCTCATCTTCTTCAATGTGTCGGTCAAAGTGTCCGCCAAAAGCGGCGACCATCAGGGAGCCATGCGGAACCTGATCAAAAAAAACGGCACGGTCATCAATTGCAAGACCCCCACATCCGCAGAAATCACCGATATCCTGCTGAATGCCGCTTCGGAAACCGGCGCGCAGATCAGCCGTTCCGACGCCGCGTACATGGTGGAACGCTGCGGAACCGACGTCACCAATCTTCTCAGCGAGCTTGCCAAGCTGCAGGCTCTCTGCAAAGGAAAAATCACCCGCGCCGCCATTGACGCCAACACCACCCAGAGCATTGACGTCAAGGCGTATATGCTGGCGTCCAATGTCATTTCCGGCAGGCGCGCTGACGCTTACCGCATTCTGGAAGAGCTTTTTGACGAACGCACCGAACCGGTCGCCGTGCTGGCAATCATGTCAGGCGCGTTTGTCGACCTGTACCGCGCCCGGCTCGCTTCCGATGAGCGCAGAACCGCCGATGATATGGCGGAGCTTTTCGGCGAGGAATACAAGGGCAAGGAGAAAAGGCTGAGCTTCTCCTTCCGCGACTGCCGCAGATATCCCGCCGGACTGCTGCGGAAATGGTGCTCCATGCTCTGCGAAACAGACGCGTCCCTCAAAAGCAGCCGCGTCGACGGCAGGATTCTTCTGGAAAAGCTGCTGGCGGAAATGTTCGCCGCCGCGGAGGGCGCGCGATGAACGGAAAAATCAGAATCAGGGAAGCGGTCATTGTCGAGGGCAGATATGACAAGATACGGCTGGACTCACTCATCGACGGACTCATCATCACGACCGAGGGCTTCGGAATATTCCGGGACAGGGAGAAAATGGCCATGCTGCGCAGACTGGCGGAAACGCGCGGGCTGCTGGTCATTACCGACAGCGATTCCGCGGGATTCGTGATACGCAATCACCTGCGCTCCTGCATTCCGCCGGAGCTTGTCAGACACGCGTACATCCCCGATATTTCCGGCAAGGAACGCCGCAAGGACGCTCCTTCCAAGGAGGGAAAGCTGGGCGTGGAGGGGATGCCTTCCGAAGTGCTTCTCGACGCGCTGCGGAAGGCGGGCGTCGTGTGTGAAGCATCCCTTCCGCAGGATGCCTCCGCGCCGCGCATCGGCCGGCAGGATTTCTACCGCTGCGGTCTTTCCGGCGGCGAAAACAGCGCCGCCCTGCGCGCGGGACTGCTGAAGTATCTCGGTCTGCCCGCCCGCATGACGTCAAAAGCCCTGCTGGGCGTCATCAATGAATACATGACCCCCGACGAATTCTACCGTTATTTCGGTCAATCCAATCAGTAAAAATGTGTAAACAGAAAGTTTAAAAAATATTTACAATTTTCGGTTGAGGAATTACAATGCTTTAATTACTATTTACTTTAGGCGAATTCTGTTATAAAATAGAATTGCAACGGAATATCATTCAGACAAGGGGGCAGCAACAGCCATGAATCAAAGCATCAGACGTTTCTTTCAAGCCGCCGTTCTCTTCGCCGCGGCAATCGTGCTTCTCGCGGGATGTTCGGACTTTTTTTCAGGGAAACGGCCCGGCGGCTCCGGGGTTTCCGCTTCTGACACCTCCTCCGAAGAGACATACGTATCGCCCTATGGCGGGGAGCTTGGCACAGCGGGTTCCCTCACCGGGCGGACGCTGCTGATCTCCATTTTCACCGACGATGCCGGCACCTCATGGAGCGATTCGGAGGAAGACAGAGCGATGATAGACGATACGCTCGACAACCTGCGTATCAGCACAGAGTATCTCACCGGGCAGGCGGCGGCATACGGCAGCGACGCCGCGTTCATCTGGGACTGGAAGCAGTACCCCGAACTGTATTACACCGCCGTCTTCAGCGAAAATCTGGTCACTGAGTACGGGGATATGTACAATGTCCAGAAGGACTGGATCGAATCCAATGTGAGAACCGAAGAGCTGAAAGAACGGTTCCGCGCCGATAATGTCATTTATCTCTTCTTTTTCAACACTGATTACACCAATCAGGTGAATCCCTGGTACCTCGGCTATTCCTGCTCGCCTGATTACTACATCGAATTCTGCAACATCTTCGTCCGGTTCGACGATATTTTCGTGACCAAGCCGCCGTCCTACGCGCATGAAATGATGCACTGCTTCGGGGCGCACGATCTGTATTACGCCAATGAGTTTATTCCGCAGGAATATGTGGAATATCTGATGAACACCTATTCCAATGATATCATGTACACGGTCGCCGACAGCAAGGACATCCCCAATGATTTCACCGCTCTCGACGCCTATTATGTCGGCATTCTCGACGACTGCGAAGAAGTTTCCCAATGGGGGCTTGCCCGCAGCGAACATGAAAACGACATTCCGATCACACAGGAGGATTGATTATTATGTCAAGCAAATCCGGCAGTCATTTCTTCAGAAAAGCCGCCGCGCTCATCATTGCCGCCGCCCTTCTCGCAACCTTCGCGTCCTGCGGAAGCGATGACAAGCAGTCCGGCAGGGCCAAAAGACCCGATTACAGCTCACAGTCAACCAAAGCCAAGGACGGCCCCAATATCATAGAATTCGATGACAGCGAGGATGAGGACAATACCATCGATTCCCGGAAGAACGACGACGAGACCGTGACCACCACGACTACGACCGCGCCTTCCAGAACCAAAAAGACCACAACCACGGCTTCCACTACCACCACCACCGAATCCACAACCAAAGCCACTACCAAATCCACCACAAAATCCACTACCAAAGCGACCACGGCGACAACTCAGCCCGCCCCCCAGACCAATAACAAATACAAGGTGGTCTATAAGAGCTTCGCAAGCGACGATGGCAAGCTCAAATATAAATACCCCCAGATCAGCGGCCTTTATGACGCGGAAATGCAGGATTTCTATAACGCCTATATCAAGGACCGCTGTCTGAATTCGCTCAGCGACACCGCCCTCGAAACCTTCAAGGGCACCTATGAGGTCAAATACAAAACAAAGGATACCCTCAGCATTGTGTTCCGCGAGAGCTATCTCTACAAGGGCGCGGCGCACGGCTACACCTGTGCCAATGCGCTGACCGTCAACCTTGCGACCGGCAATTCCATCATTCCGTCCGAGTCGGTGGATATGGAAAAGGCGGCGGACGCCATCACCAACGACACATGGACACTCACAAGAAGCGTTGACGGCGTGAACAAACAGAGCGTTATCAACTACTTCAACAAGCTCAGCGAGGAAGAAATCAAGTCCAACCTCAACGTCGAAAATGTCGTGAGAATCAGGAATTCAGACGGCAAATACAGTGTTTCAGGCAACACACCCTGCAATTCCTACCTCGACATCAACGGTGATCCCGTGCTGATCCTGGAGGTCAACCACGCTCTGGGCGATTATGTGGAGGTACAGTTCTGAACCTGATGATCCATCAGACGCACATCGTCAGTATAAAAACGGGTGTCAGCGCGTTTCAATGATTCATGACAGCAGCCGCGGAAGCCATTGACCGACTCTCTGCGGCTGTTTTTCGGACAGAGCCCCCGAATGCCTTCCATTCCGGGACTTCCGGTGGTTGAAATACTATGATTATTTACACATCGGTCAAAAAATCGCTATGAAAGTATGGTATAATATAAGAAGAGTATAAAGAAAGGCGGTATGGAATATGTTATTGCGTTCAAAATGCGTCAGAATGCCGGTTCATTGCAGAAGAGCAGCCGCGCTGCTGCTGACCATGGCGTTCACAGCCATCTGTCTGGCCGCGCCTTCCGGAGAATTCCGCACGGTCTACGCCGACAGCCTGTTGATAACCATCACCTCCCAGCCCGAAAGCGTGACGGCCAATCCCGGTGAAACGGTCACCTTCAGCGTGACTGCCACGGGCAGTGATCTCAGCTATCAATGGTACTTCAAAAAGTACGGTGAGAAAAACTGGACCCTGTGGAGCGGTCACACCTCTTCCACCGCTTCCGTTGTCATAGACGACAGCTGGAACCTCGCGGAGGTCTATTGCAAAATTTCCGGCCGGACAGGCGGTATGGCGGATTCCGATTCGGCGGTCATAAGAGTGAAAAAGCCGCTTGCCATTCTCTCCCAGCCGCAGGACATCACCGTCAAAACCGGCGAAAAGGTCAGATTCAGCGTATCCGCCCAAGGGTCAGGCGATCTGAGATACCAGTGGTATTGCCGCCCGCAGGGGCGTAACGCGTGGTTGATCTGGGACGGCCAGACAAAAGCCGAAACAGATGCCATTGCCGAAGCCGAATGGAATAAGATGCAGGTGTACTGCAAGATCACCGATTCCACCGGAAGAAACGTGCGTTCCAACGCGGCCACACTCAGCGTCATTCAGCCGGTAAAATTCATTACCCCGCCCGAAAGCGTCACGGCCAGGGAGGGCGAAAATATCAGATTCACGGTGCTGGCGCAAGGCACCGGCAATATCACCTATCAATGGTTCATCCGCAAGCCGGGCAGCAAATCATGGGTGGTCTGGAAAGGATACACCTCCCCGGTCATCAATCTCAAGGCGGAAATGACGCTCAACGGCGTGGAGGTCTATTGCCGCGCCACCGATTCCAGAGGGGCAAAAACCAATTCCGTTTCCGCCTCCATCACCGTGGCTCCCGAGCTGAAAATCACTGTCCAGCCTGCCGACGGCACCTATTCCGTGGGTGAGAAGGCGCAGTTCAGCGTGGAAGCAAAGGGCTACGGCAGTCTGCAATACCAGTGGTATTACAGAAAGGCGGGCAACAGCGAATGGACGTGCTGGAAGGGCAAGACCTTCTCCATGATTTCCGCGCAGGCTGACTGCACATGGCATTTCATGGAGGTGTACTGTCAGGTTACGGACGGCGTAGGACAGTCCCTCGACAGCAGCAAGGCCATTATCACCATCACCAAAAAAAGCGACAAACGCTACATCAAGCGCACATTTACGGTTAAGGCTGACAAGACCAGAATTTACAACGCGCCGGGAACGAGCAACACCTGTATCGGGACGCTCCAGTCAGGCGAGAGCTATCTCGCGCTCGAATGGGGCTGCGATTCCTCCGACGCCACCTGGTACCGCTTTGACTGGAACGGTAAAAATGCGTGGATTTCCCGCAGCAAGACCACCGTTTCGGACGAATTCGTCACGATTCCCAACCGCAGCTTCAAGGGCGGCGGAATGCCGGTCATTTACCTCTCCCCCTCCCGTCAGACCAAGAACGAATACGCCGCCGGCTCCACGACGGAGGGCATTGAAATGAACCGCGTGGGCGACGAGCTGAAAAAGATTCTCGTCGAGGAATACTGGTGCGTTGTCCATATGCCGCCGATCCAGATGCCGATCAGCCTCTGCCGCCGTCCTCTTGATGCGTACAACAAGGATGCTGACATCTACCTTGCCATTCACTCCAACGCGCATTCCTCCAAGGTCAGATACGGCGCGGTGGGCTACTACTTCCCCGGCAGCGAGCAGAGCAGACAGCTCGGCGAAAATATGGCGGATGAGATGGCCAAGATCTCCCCGTTCACGCCCAATGTCGGCAGCAAGACCGTCAACGGCATGAAGGGCTTCGACAATGTCGGATACGCCGAAGTGCGTGACCCCGCTTATTTCGGCATGATCAGCCTTCTGGCCGAGGTCGAATACCACGACAACGCGGATTCCGCCCAGTGGATCATCGATCACCCCAAAGAAATCGCGCGCGCCCTCGCAAACGCGCTTGAGAAGACCTTCGATATTCAGAAGAGATAGCCGTTTGATTTTGGATTATGGAAAAGCGCAGTCCCGGAATGCTTCGCAGGTATTACGGTGCTGCGCCTTTTTTCATCCGGTCAGCCGTATTCTGATTGCCGCATTTCCGATATTTTTCTCTGAAAATATTGCATTTACGGCGATGAGATGATATAATAAAAAGATAAACAGACTAGCATCATCTTCTATAGCAAAGAAAGGAACTGAAACATATGGCTCTTATCACAAAATCGATCAAAGGAACGCAGGATATGCTTCCTACCGACAGCTATAAATGGCAGTTTGTCGAAAAGACCTGCCTTGAAACCGCCCGCCTGCACGGCTACGGAGAGATCCGCACCCCCGTCTTTGAACACACCGAATTATTCACCCGCGGCGTGGGCGACACCACCGACGTGGTGCAGAAGGAAATGTACACCTTCACCGACCGGGGCGACCGCTCGCTTTCTCTCAGACCCGAAATGACTGCCTCCGCCGTCCGCTGCGCCATCGAGCACGGGCTCATCAACGACGCGCTGCCCGTCAAGGCGTGTTATATCGCCCCCTGCTACCGCGCTGAAAAGCCGCAGGCAGGGCGTATGCGCGAATTTCATCAGTTCGGCGTGGAGCTTTTCGGCGCGCCCTCGCCCGCTGCCGACGCGGAGATCATCTCCCTTGCTGACGCGACGCTCACCGAACTGGGCATCAGCGGCTATTCCCTCGAAATCAATTCCATCGGCTGTCCCACCTGCCGCGCCGAATATCACAAGGCGCTCAGGGAGTACTTTGAAGGCCGGAAGGAGCAGCTTTGCGAGACCTGTCTCGACCGCCTGGAGAGAAATCCCATGCGGATTATCGACTGCAAGGTTCCCGGCTGTCAGGAAGTCGCCAAGGACGCGCCCAGAATGATCGACTATCTCTGCGACGACTGCCGCCAGCACTTCGAGAGCGTCAAGAAGTACCTCGACGCGATGAATATTTCTTACACGGTCAATCCCTCGATCGTGCGCGGTCTGGATTACTACACCCGCACGGTATTTGAATTTGTTTCCTCCGACCTCGGCGCGCAGTCCACAATCTGCGGCGGCGGACGCTACGACGGACTGTTCAGGCAGCTCGGCGGCCCCGACACGCCCTCCCTCGGCTTCGGAATGGGGCTGGAAAGGGTCATGCTCGTAATGGATGCGCAGAAGGCAGCCTATCCCGAACCGGAAAAGACCCTGATCTATCTCGCGCCCGCGGGAGAAGAAGCCGTCGTCCGATGCATGGCTCTCTGCTCGCAGCTCCGCGCGGAAGGCTTTTCCGCCGAAACTGACCTCAACGGCCGTTCGATCAAGGCGCAGATGAAATACGCCAACAAGCTGGGGGCGCAATATACGGTTGTCATCGGCGACAGGGAGCTTGATTCCGGCATAGTCAGAATCAAGAATATGGCAACCGGCGAAGAAACCGAAGTCACCATCGAGCCAGGCATCGTAGAAGCTCTCTACGACATAGGCATCAATGACACGATGGCGCGCCTGAATGAGACAGTGGCAACATTTGAAGGTCTTGCCGATCTGAACAGGCTGCTCTCCGGCGAAGAAGACGGCGGAGAGGAAGGAGCCATCGATGACCAGAGTGCCGGAGAAACCGACGCGCCGGTTGAAATTGCCGAAGAACGCGGCGGCGAAATCCTCGAAGAAGTGGATGAGCTGAGCGAAAGCGGTGAAGAAGCGTAACGAATGTTCAATAGACTGTTTGGTAAAAAATCCGGGGACCGCATTCCCCATCAGGCGCCGGGCAGCGTCTGCCGCCTGATTGCCGCCTATCTAGACTGCCCCTGCGAGGTTATTCCGGAAGGCACGGAATACGGCGAGGTTGTCAGACTCTTCCATGCCAGCGTCGCGGAAGGAAAGGCGCGGGGCTTTGTTCCCGTTCTGATTGCGGCAAATGAGGAAAATCTGGCGGAGAGCCTATATGACAACGCCGGTTTAGCGGACATTCCGGAAGGCGACGTGAGTGACGGGAACGATTTTGCGCTCGATGAGGCGCGTCTGCGGACGCTGCGCGATTACCGCGCCCATCTCATAGCGGCATGGCAGAAGGACGACGCGGAGAAATACTTGCAGACACGCATCGCCGAGTGCGCCGAAGACGGGGAATTTGACCTGGAAGAAGAATGGGGCGGCGACGAAATCTTCTTTGAATTTGTCCGCGACGGGATCACCGCTCCCTTCAATGACGACACCCAAAAATCCTATGAACTGCTGCTGGCGAAGATTCCGGTGAGCGAGCCGTGGCAGGTGGCGGCGTGGCTGCCGATGGGCGGGTGGAACGAATGCCCCGCTCCGGAAGATATGCTGGCGATGGTGAAACGCTGGTACGAGCGATACGGCGCGGTGATCTGCTCCGTGACCTTCGCTGAGCTGGAATTCCGGGTATCCAATCCTCCTGCCGATATGGATGACGCTTACGCGCTGGCAAAGGAGCAGTACTATTTCTGTCAGGATCGCGTGGAACAGTACGCCAACGAATACAGCCTTAAAACGCTGGCGGACAATCTGACAAAATCCCCTTACTGGTACTTCTGGTGGGACTGAAGCGCGGCGCAGCCGCTCCGCTGACAGTAGACTTAATAATGTAAAAATAGAGTGTTTCGCGCAAAGGCGCTGGAATATGAATGATGAATGATAGAATCAAGAGATTATTGGCTTTGTCCGGCTTTGTTTTGCTTCTGGCGGTTGAAATTCTGATCGGAAAATGCGCGCACGGCTTTCTCCGGGCGTATGTCGGGGACGTGCTGGTCATTCCGCTGCTTTACTGCTTCGTGCGGATCTTTTACGTGCGTCCTGCCGTCTGGCTGCCCGCCGCGGTCGGTGGCGTAGGAATTCTGGCCGAACTGCTGCAGTATTTTGAATTATGCGGGCTGTTGGGCATTCCCCAAGGAAGCCTTTTGGGAATCCTTCTCGGCTCGTCGGCTGATTTTGCGGATATTCTCTGCTACGCCGCCGGCGTGGCACTGATTTACGCTGCGGAATGGATTTTGGGAAAAACGCATTGGCGGAAACATCGGGAATCAGGAAGATACGCCGGGACAATCCGCGATCCGGAATGAAAACGGATCTTATCATAAACCGAATGGATTAATTTGCATTTATTTTTTTGGAGGAATCAAAAATGTCTGAAACAATGGCAGGGCTGAAGCGCACCCATTACTGCGGTGAGCTGAGAGCCGAAAACATCGGAGAAACCATCACGGTCTGCGGCTGGGTGCAGAAGCAGCGCGACAAGGGCGGCCTGATCTTCATCGACCTGCGCGACCGCACAGGAATTCTGCAGCTTACATTTGACGAAACCACCGACCGCGCGGTCTTTGAAAAGGCGAAATCCTGCCGCAGCGAGTATGTGCTCGCCGTCGTCGGCAGCGTGCGCGAGCGTTCGTCCAAGAACCCCGACATTCCCACCGGCGACGTCGAAATCGCCGTTACCGAGCTGAGAATTCTCAACAAGGCGGTGACGCCCGCCTTTGAAATCACCGACAACTGCCGGACTGCCGAGGAAATCCGCCTGAGAAACCGCTACCTCGACCTTCGCCGTCCGGCTCTGATGCGCAATATTCTCTTCAAGCATCAGGTCATGCAGGCGACGCGCCGGTATTTTTCCGACCATGGATTCATCGAGATCGAAACACCCATGATGATCAAATCCACGCCCGAAGGCGCGAGGGACTACATCATTCCCAGCCGCGTTCACAAGGGCAGCTTCTACGCGCTGCCGCAGTCGCCGCAGCTTTACAAGCAGCTTCTCATGGTGTCGGGGTTTGACAAATATTTCCAGCTCGCCCGCTGCTTCCGCGACGAGGACTTGAGAGCCGACCGCCAGCCGGAATTCACCCAGATCGACGTGGAAATGAGCTTCGTTGACGCGGTCGAGGACGTTCTTCCCGTGGAGGAAGGCTTTGTCAGATTCCTGATGAAGGAAACTATGGGCATCGACATTCCAACGCCGCTGCCGAGAATCACCTACAACGAAGCCATGACCCGCTACGGCTCCGACAAGCCGGATATCCGCTACGGCATGGAAATCACCGACCTCACTGACATCGCCGCCGATACCGGCTTCGGCGTATTCACCTCCGCCATTGAGAACGGCGGCAGCGTACGCGGCATATGCCTGAAGGACGCGGCGAAAATCTATACCCGCAAGGAAATCGACAAGCTGGTGGAATATGTCAAGGGCATCGGCGCAAAGGGGCTTGCGTGGATCCGCTGGGCGGACGAAGCACCCACCTGCACCTTCTCCAAATTCCTGGGAGAGGGACAGCTTGACGCGATTCTAGAAAGAATGGGCGCGCAAAAGGGCGACGTCGTGCTGATTGTCGCCGACAAAAACAAAATCACCCTGCCGGTTCTGGGCGCG
>CADCON010000054.1 GCA_902803035.1 uncultured Ruminococcus sp. | reverse complement strand
GACCATCGGCACATCCGCGTTTGAAAACTGCGGATCGCTCACCGCTCTGCCGGAAATCGAGGGCCTTGCATCCATTGATTCGCTTGCCTTCAAGGGATGTTCATCATTGAAAGAGGTATTCCTTGGCAGTAATGCCGCGCAGCTGGGGCTTTGTGCCTTTTCAGAGTGTACCGGTCTGACGAAAATATTGGTTTCCGAAAAAAACAAGACATTCTCATCATACAAGGGATGCCTTTACAGCAAGGACGGAGAAAGGCTGATTCTGTGTCCTCCCGGCTTTGCGGGCACTCTCAGAACGCCCGGAAGCATTCATCAGATTGACGATTACGCGGCTGCCGGGTGCAGAAGAATCGCCGGTGTGGTTATGGGAGAGGAATTATCGGAAATCGGGACAGCCGCGTTTTTCGGCTGCACGGACGTGACGTCGTTCTCCGTTCCGGAAAATACCGGAAAAATCGGACACGCCGCGCTCGGCTTCTACTCTCTGGATCATAACGTCAGAAAAGCGGAATACCTCAGAGTCTACGGCAAAGAAAATGGCGTCGCGGAAAGCTATTGCTCCGAGAGGGAAATCCGATTCATTCCCTATCATCAGACGCTTCAGGTCAGTTCCGAGCGGGTTGTACTGGAGGAAGGCGGCACCTTCCGACTGACCTGCGGCTTCTCATCGCAGAAAAAGGGCGCGATTGCGTGGGAATCGAGCGATGAATCGGTGGTGAAGGTTTCAGACGGAAAGCTCCGTGCCATCTCGCAGGGAAAAGCCGAAATCAAGGTTACTTCCGAAGGATTTGATTCTGTCACGGTTAAGGTGGAAGTGATCGGAAAACAGGCGGCTGCTTCCGGGAGGAAGGACACATTCGAAACCCGTATGGTTTACTGCGGCGAAAAAGCGGAGCTTAGTTCTCTTTTGAGTCAGATCATTGATCCTATTTTTTCCTCTGACAGATTCTGGTATTCCACACTTCCTGCCGTTGCGACGGTATCCGATGACGGAACGGTTGCGACGCACAGCACCGGAGTGGCGGCTATCATCTGCCATTTGCCCGACGGAAGCGAAAACAAGGTGCTGCTTACGGTTACTGACAAGCCTTCCGCGCTGATGCTTGTTCAGCCTGACGATGAATGGATTTGCGGTCAGAGCGGGCAGATCAAAAGAACAATGTATCCCTCCACCTCTTCCGAAACGATCAGATGGACGAGCGATAATGAACAGGTCGCAACGGTGGACGCGGATGGCCGTCTGATCACGGCTGGACAGGGAAGCTGCACCATTACGGCTTCGACGGAGAGCGGACTGAAATCGTCTGTTGAAATAAAATGCGTCATACCGGCTGAGAGCCTTTCTCTGAATCAGGAAACCAGAAGAGTGTATCAGGGAAAGGAATTCAATCTCACGGCGTCGCTTTCTCCGGAGGATTCGGAGCAGAAGGTGAAGTGGAGTTCCTCGGATCTGTCGGTTGCGTCGGTGAATTCCAAGGGCAAGGTGACGGGCAAATCATTCGGAACCGCTGTGATAAAAGCGGAAACCGCCGGCGGTCTTGTCGCGGAGTGCCGGGTGGTGGTGGTGGCGCGCGCGAAGGAGCTTGCTCTTGACACTAAGGATCTTTCGCTCAATTGCGGGGATGTCCATAAGCTGAACGCGCTTATCCGTCCGTCCTATTCTCCCGAAACCACCGACAGCTGTTCATGGAATTCCACGGACGAAGAAGTCGCCACCGTGGACGAAAACGGAAATGTGACAGCCGTCGGCCCTGGAAAATGCATCATTAACTGCCGCACGAGCGGAGATCTTATCTCCAAATGCCGTCTTTCGGTCAGTCTTCCGGCAGAATCGGTTGAAATCACGGCCTCGAAAGACAGCGTCTATATCGGTGAAGTCCTGCCGCTCAGGGCGGAAGTTGTTCCTGCCGGCTCTACCGATACCGTCGAATGGAGCAGTAGTGACAAAAATATCGCGCGGGTGACGGCAGGCGGCGCGGTCAAGGGACTGTCGGTCGGAACGGCTGTTATTTCCGCGACGGTTACCAACAATGTAACCGGCAACAGCGTGAGGGCGGAATATGCCATAACCGTAATGAAAAAAGCCGATTCTGTCAGACTGAGCAAGAGCAGTCTTTCCTTGGTGGCAGGAGAGAATGACTTCCTCACCTTTGATCTGTCGCCGGATGACAGCAACGACATTGTGACATGGTCGTCAAGCGACGAATCGGTTGCTTCCGTCCGTTATGACGGTTTGATTACCGCGGTTGCGCCCGGAACGTGTTATATCCGCATTGAAACCGGAAGCGGATGCGCTGCCAGATGCAAGGTTACCGTTTCATGATAAAAATGTGATTTTGTGTGATTTGTCACTTGATAATAATGGCGGAATGAGATATAATGATAAGACTGGTCAGAAAGCATTGTTTCCCCATCATAACTTAGTTCGGAGGTGCGTTGAGGGCGATTGTGAGTGATTGCCCGATGGAATATGAAGGATTATAAAAAATCAGCCTGCGTTTTCTGCGGAGAGGCGTTTGATGAGCAGTCCGACATAGTAATATGTCCGGAGTGCGGAGCGCCGCATCACAGGGAATGCTGGAAGGAACTGGGTCACTGTGCCTGCGAGGAAAAGCACGGGGAAGGCTACGAGTGGCAGCCGGAGAAGAGATATATCAGCAGGAGCGAATCGCTTCCGGTTGAAGAAGCCCCCTCTGCTGATCAGCAGGAGGAAAGCGTAACCTGCCCTAACTGCGGAAAGAAAACCAAAAAAAGTGAAAAGTACTGTCAGTTCTGCGGGTATTATATGTACGAACAGAGCGACGCGTTTGAAAAGAGCCATTTCTCCGAAAAGGAAGCCATGGATCAGCAGTTGAATGATCTTTTTCCGTTTGACAACGCCGAGCTTATCGAAGGTGTTCCCGCCGGTGATGTGAAACGATTTGTCGGGAATATGTGGATATACTACATTCCTCGTTTTATCAGGATGTCACGCACCAGATCGCCCGTCAGCTTTAATTTCACCGCCTTTCTGACACACGGATTATGGTTTATTTCACGCGGAATGTATGGGACGGGAATACTCATGCTTCTGGCAGTTGCCGGAACGACGGCGTTGCAGCAGTATCTTATCCGGATGGCCGAATCGCTCTCACAGGGGCAGCTCGCCGTATTGTCCATGCTTTCCCTGATTCTGTCAGGCATCGAATTTGTCATCATGATCATTTCCGGGCTGTTCGGAAACCGCATCTATATGAATTACTGCGCGAAAAAAATCAAAAAGATCAATGCTGAAGCAACGGCCAAAAAGGCTGACGCGGAAGAATTCAACCGTCAGCTGGAAGCCAGCGGAGGAATATCATTGCTTCCTGTTTTTTCGGTCGGATTCTGTTTCTTTGTCATATTGTATTTGGTACACAAAGGGAATCTGTTCTGAAAATTTATAAAAAGCAGTTGATTATTTAATTATATTATGTTATAATATATAAATAATAACTGAAAAGGAAGATGATTATTATATGAGTAGTATAGTCCGTAAAGCCGTTATCCCCGCCGCAGGACTCGGAACCAGAGTTCTTCCCGCCTCCAAGGCAATGCCAAAGGAAATGCTTCCCATCGTAGACAAGCCGGCTATACAATATATTGTAGAAGAAGCCGTGGCGAGCGGTATCACAGATATACTGATCATTACCAACCGCGGAAAAAGCGATATTGAAAACCATTTTGACCGCGCGCCGGAGCTGGAAAGCCGCCTGCTTCAGGCCGGCAGACAGGAGGCTTACGATCAGATCGTCGGTTTGACCAAGATGGCCAATATCTGCTTTGTGCGGCAGAAGGAAACGAAGGGACTCGGTCACGCGGTTGGCTGCGCTCGTTCATTCGTGGGTAACGAGCCTTTTGCCATTCTTTTCGGAGATGACGTTATTCTCGGTGACCGTCCTGTGACAGCGCAGCTTTGCGAAGCCTATGAGAAGTACGGCCTCGGCGTAGTGGGAACCAAGGAAATGACGCCGGAAGTCGTCATGCGGGGCAGTTCTCTCAAGCTGTCTCCTCTGGAGGGAGAAACCAACATCTACAAATGCACTGATCTTGTGGAAAAAGTCAAGCGTGTCGAGGATCTGCTCAGCAACTACACCATTCTCGGCAGGTGTGTATGTCCCCCGGAGATTTTTGATATTCTGGATCATACGCCTCCCGGAGCCGGCAATGAAATTCAGCTGACCGACGCTTTGGCGCAGCTCGCCAAGACCAGAGGTCTCACCGCCGTTGATTTTGAGGGCAAGCGTTATGACATGGGCAACAAGCTGGGCATTCTTCAGGCGACGGTGGATGTCGCGCTGACGCATCCGGAGGTCAGTGAAGGCTTTAAGGCTTATCTCAGAGAGATCGTTGGTAAGCTTTGAGTATAGATTATAATAAATGGAATAAAGGATGGTAATTCAATGAAATCAAACAAAAAAATTCTCACCTTTTTGATGGTGGCCGTGCTGACACTTCTCGTGAGCATCTTCTGTATGAGCGCAGCGGCCGAAAGTGCCGACAATGCCAAGGCAACCTCGTCAGAAGCGTCTTCTTTGCCGCTGGTTTCCGGCTGTGATCTCAAGAAGGAAGACCTCACGATGGTGAATATTAAAATTGCGGGTCTCAAAATGCTTATTCCCACCGGAAAAGACAACGGCAAGGGCGAGCTTATCACAATTGAAAGTGACCCTGAAGATATCAAGAACAGTCAGTTCGCCAAGGCCGGCTATTCGAGAAGCACCTTGATCGATGGAAATATCTTTCTGTACTTCAACACCGACAGCGACAATTATTGTCAGGTTTACGCGGGACTTGTGCCGCTCAATCCCCTTGACGCTTATTACGGCGATTATTCGCAACTGACGGATGGAATGAAGGATGAAATCCTCTCGCAGGAAGTATCTGCTGACAGTCCCGGTATCACCGGCAGTTTTGAGAAGATAAACGGCAGAACATATCTGCTGATTTCCAACAACAGCTCTGACAGCACGGGAAGCAAAGAAGTATCCTATGCTTTGTACACCATCATCGGAAAGTATAAGTACATCATTCAGATTGTCGCCGTCAATCCGAACGCTGAGGATCTCAAGGTTGTCAATGAAGTGCTGAATTCCGTCAAGCTCGGCGGATTGAGCGAACCGGTATCCACGCTTGAGATTGCGCTGATTGTCTGTGTGGTGGTTCTTCTGATTGCGGTGGCGTTTGCTGTCTTTATGCTTTACCGGCTCGGTCAGTATGTCAAGACGGAAACGGTGCCTGCTTCGGTGTTCGGCTTTGATGTTCCCGATGCTGCGCCCGTGGAAGATGATGACGATGATACCGAAGCTGACATTGACGAAGATGACGTAGAAAGCGAAGAGCCTTCAGATGCTCTGCCTTCAAAGGTATCGCTCGACAAGGGTGAAAGTATCCTCTGATAATTGCTGATTGAGAAAACCGACAGAAGAAACGGCTGATCGCCGGTTCTTTTGTCGGTTTTTTGTATGGAATTTTTGCCAAAGGTATTGACAAAATCAAATGACGGTGTTATAATGCGAACAATATTAGGATAAGGCTTTGATGAGGAGTAGTAGGTTTCACACCGCATCTGCGTGTTTCCCCACGGGAAGTTCGCGTCAGAGAAGGGACGGTTGGTGCAAGTCCTGATGCAGGCGATTCCGAAGTAGCCTCGGAGCTTTGGACTGAACGGTTTTTCACGGGTGGCTGAAGGGGCTGTTTAATGAGCGGTTGAAGGGACTGTTTAATGGGCGACTGAAGGCTGTTCGGTGAAAAACTCAGTAGATTCCAACGGAGCTTCACCGTTATCATAGAAGGCGGTATCGGATTGCTTGCAGCAATCCCGTATCCGGCAGAGTGTACGATTTTTGCAATCGTAAATTCAGGTGGTATCACGGACATTTTGTGTTCGCCCTGAGCCGAAAAGAATTCGGCTTGCGGCGGGCTTTTTTTTGTTTTTGGTGCTGTCATCAACGCTCAACTGAAAGTGTCTGTCCTGATAAAAGCATAGGAAAGGAACTGATACGCATGGCAAAAGAAATGCCGAAAACCTACGAACCGCAGGAAGCGGAGGACAGAATTTACCGGAATTGGATGGAAAAGGGCTACTTCCACACCGAGGTCGACCGCAGCAGAAAGCCCTATTGCATTGTGATGCCGCCGCCCAACATCACCGGACAGCTTCACATGGGCCACGCGCTTGACAATACCCTGCAGGACATCCTGATCCGCTGGAGAAGGATGCACGGCTACTGCGCCATGTGGCTTCCCGGAACCGACCACGCGTCCATAGCGACGGAGGTCAAGGTGGTGGAGAAGCTCCGCAAGGAGGGCAAGAGCAAGGAAGAACTCGGCAGAGAGAAATTCCTCGAAGAGGTCTGGAAATGGAAAAGGGAATACGGCGGCAGAATCGTCAACCAGCTCAGAAAGATGGGCTCGTCCTGCGACTGGGAGCGTGAACGCTTCACCATGGACGAGGGATGCTCCAGGGCGGTTACGGAAGTGTTCAACAAGATGTACGAGGAAGGTCTGATCTACCGCGGCGAGAGGATCATCAACTGGTGTCCCCACTGCAAGACCTCCATTTCCGACGCGGAGGTTGAATTTGAGGAGAAGGACGCATTCTTCTGGCACCTGCGTTACCCGCTTTCCGACGGCAGCGGCTATCTGGAGCTAGCCACCACCCGTCCGGAAACCATGATCGGCGATACGGCCGTCGCGGTTCATCCGGAGGACGAGCGATACAAGCACCTCATCGGCAAGACCTGTATTCTCCCGCTCTTTAACAGGGAAATTCCGATTGTCGCCGATGAATACGTCGAGATGGAT
>CADCON010000053.1 GCA_902803035.1 uncultured Ruminococcus sp. | reverse complement strand
TGTTGATCGCGTCGCACACGAGGTCGGTGTTGAGAGCTTCCATCACGGTCAGACCGGGGAGGATTTCAGCAGCCATAGCTGCGGAATGCGTCATGCCGGAGCAGCCGATGGTTTCAAGCAGCGCTTCCTGGATAATGCCCTCCTTGACGTTGAGCGAGAGCTTGCAGGTGCCCTGCTGAGGAGCGCACCAGCCGATGCCGTGCGTGTAGCCGGAAATGTCCTTCACGTCACGGGCCTTGACCCATTTTGCCTCTTCGGGAATGGGAGCGGCACCATGGTGTACACCCTGATGGACGGGACACATTTCTGTTACTTCTTTTGAATAGACCATAAAAGTCTTCCTCCTTAGTAAAGTTTTGAGTCGGTAATCCGCTGTGGTGGTCACGGACCACGCAAAACGGCAGCTTCCGCAGCGGCAATCGCGGAAGTCGCCGGATTTGATCCGTTCCGCGCCAAGCTGGTCGGCGTGGAACGGAAACGCTTTCCGTATCCCCACGGGAGGACTTTATTCCCGTTGGATATTGTATCACAAAGCAGCGAATTTGTCAATATAATCTAGATTATTTTTGCCTTGCATACGCGGTTTTTATGAATTTAATAATGGCGTTTTTCCGAAAATGACAGCGGGCTGAGCGGAATTTCGGCAGAGCGGTAGACTCAGATGCTTTCGACGTCGCGCATCCAGTCGGCGTAGAGCATATCGGAGGGCATTCTCCAGTCGCCGCGTGGAGAAATCGCCTCGCTGCCCACCTTGGGACCGTCCGGAAGACAACTGCGCTTGAACTGCTGGGTGAAGAAGCGGCGCACGAAATTGGCCAGCCACTTTCTGATGACGTCCGGGGAATAGCGGCCTTCGAAGGTCTGAAGGGCTATGCGGTAGATTTTGTGGGGCGGGAATCCGAAGCGCATGATGTAATACATGAAGAAATCGTGCAGCTCATAGGGACCCACAATGTCCTCGGTGCGCTGGGCAATGTCG
Source organism: uncultured Ruminococcus sp. (assembly GCA_902803035.1). Taxonomy (GTDB): domain Bacteria; phylum Bacillota; class Clostridia; order Oscillospirales; family Acutalibacteraceae; genus RUG762. The sequence goes on along the minus strand of CADCON010000053.1, from coordinate 14,085 downwards.
CCGTTCTCTTCGGGCGGCAGCAATTCCGGGCTGACGGGCGTATCGAGAACGTCGTAAAGCACGGACTGAAGAGGCTCCCCGGCAACGGAGGCAAAATAGCCGACAAGGTAGCGCACGAGCGTTTTGGGAACGCCGGCGTTGACGCCGTACATGGACATATGGTCGCCGTTATAGGTCGCCCAGCCGAGAGCCAGCTCGGAGAGGTCGCCTGTGCCGATGACCATACCGCCGAGCTTATTGGCGGTATTCATGAGAATGAGCGTCCGGATGCGCGCCTGCGAGTTTTCATAAGTGACGTCGGTGGTTACGCCGTCATGTCCGATATCGGCAAAATGCTGCTTGACGGCGGCGTGGATGTCAATTTCCTTGAAGGAAGTGCCGATGGCCTCCGCCATTTTCTGGGCGTTGGATTTGGTGCGGGAGGTGGTGCCGAAGCAGGGCATGGTGACGGCGACGATATCCTCCAGCGGCTTGCCCAGATTTCTGAAGGCGTCCACTGTGACCAGATAGGCGAGTGTGGAATCCAGACCGCCGGAGAGTCCGATGACCGCGGTCTGGGCGTGCGCGCCTTTGATTCTTCTCTGAAGGCCGGCGCTTTGGATATGAATGATCTCGCGGCAGCGTTCTTCCAGATTCGCCTTGTCGGAGGGAACAAAGGGGGTGGGGGAGAAGCGGCGTTCCAGCTTGGTTTCGGCTATTTCAAGATCAAATTCGCCGATGAGCGGGTATTGTCCGGAAGGCGCGGCCGTGAAAGTGGTCATTTTGCGGCGGTCGGCGTCAACGCGCTGGATATCAATGTCGGCTGAGATGAAGGTGCCGGTGCTCCACCGCTGCTGGGCGAGCATGGAGCCGTTCTCGCAGATCATGCAGTGTCCGGAGAAAACCAGATCCGTGGTGGATTCGCCGTCTCCGGCGGAGCAGTAGATATAGGCCGCAAGCAGGCTGCCGGAAAGCCCCCTGATCAGCGAGCGTCTGTAATCCGACTTGCCGATCAGCTCGTTGGAGCAGGAAAGGTTGAAGATCACGTTGGCGCCCGCCCTGGCAAGTCCGATGGACGGGGGACACGGCACCCATGCGTCTTCGCAGATTTCCGCGCCGACAACCAGCTGCGGCAGTCCGGCGCAGCGGAGCAGCCCCTGCCCGAGAAAGACCTTCTGTCCGGCGTAGGTGAGGAAGAATCCCTTTTCCGGCGCGGGCGTGAAGCGTCTGCCCTCGTAGAATTCCGAATAGGTGGGAATATGGGTTTTCGGAATGAGCGCGAGGAGCTTCCCTCGGTTAATCAGCGCGGCGCAGTTGTAGAGAGAGCATCCGACGGGAACGGGAACGCCCACTGCGGCGAGCATATCCAGATCCGCCGTCTCTTCCAGAATACGCGCGAGGGCATTTTCGGCGGCGGTCAGGAGCGTCTGCTGGGCAAACATATCTTCCAGCGTATAGCCGGTCACGCCAAGCTCGGTGAAGACCGCCAGTCTGACGCCGGCAGCAGCCATTGTCCGTGCCATGGCGATTATTCTGCCCGCGTTCAGCTCACAGTTTCCGAGCGCGATTTCAGGTACGCCTGAAGCCACCTTGATAAATCCGTCTTTCATAGGAATTCAAATCCTTTCGACTTGAGATATGCTTTTATTATACAGCGCACTCATGAATGATGCAACAGTTTTTTGATTCCGTTTTTTGTTGACATCCGAAACGCAAAAAAATCGGATGATTTATTGACTTTTCAAAATAGTATGATAAAATAGAACTTACTGATGCGGAGGAAAACAACGAGTCCTCCGCCTGTTATATTATTGAAACAGGGTGGTAATGAAGTGACAATGGCATCGGAAATCCGGCGACGGAGTATTCTGCGGCAGCTATTTTGTTCTGCCGGCATCAGAATCATTCCGGTTTTCCTTGCGGTGATGGCTGCCGCGGCGTTTCTGACGGGCTGCGGGGAGGAAAAGGAGCGGTTTGACGTGGAGATTGCCGGAAGCGTCGTGATCAGCGAGGTCATGAGCCGCAACAGCTACTACGCGCCCCTTCCGGACGGGAGCTGCTGCGATTGGGTCGAATTTCACAATACGTCTGACAAGCCGTTGAATCTCAGGAACTGTCTGCTTTCCGACAGCGTGAGAATGGCCAATAAATGGCGGATTCCGACCGACATGATTCTGGAGCCGGACGGATACGGAATCGTTTATCTGTCGGGGCTGGACAAGGTGGATGAAAAAGGAAATATCCACACGGCATTCAAGCTGTCCTCCAAGGGTGAAACCCTGATTTTCAGCGATCCGGAGGGCGATGTCGTTCAGCAGCTGGATATTCCCGAATGTACGCTGCCGAATATTTCCTACGGTCTGGACAACGCTTCGGGTGAATATCTCTGGCACGCGGAGCCGTCTCCGGGAGCCGCCAATACCGGAAGCGTCTCGGATGACCAGCAGAAGCTGAAGTTTCCCGACAGCGGATTGCTGATCAATGAATACATGACAAAGAACACCTATGTCATTTACGACAGCGACAGCCGCTATTGTGACTGGATAGAGCTGTACAATTCCTCCGACAGGGAGGTCAGCCTGTACGGCTACTCGCTTTCGGACAGCGCGAACGGCGACGGGAAGTGGTTCTTCCCACAGAACGCGGTGATCGGCGCGGGACAGTATCTGCTTGTCTTTTGCTCCGGCGAAGGTAGCTCCGGCAGCGGAAAAGAGCTTCACGCGGATTTTTCGCTGCGTACCGGCGACACGATTACGCTTTATTCGCTGGCGGGCGTCAAGGTCGATTCGGTCGAAGCGGTGGAGCTGAATCCCAATGTGTCGTGCGGCAGGGACCCGGTAAGCGGGCAGTTCCGGCTGTTTGCGTCGCCCACGCCGGGCAGGGAGAATTCGACCTACGCGTATGATTTCACGACGCCCGTGATGCCTTCCCCGACGTCGAAGCTCTTTGTCAGCGAAGCGATGTGCGTTTCGGCCAAGGGAGAAAAATACAACAAGGATTTCATTGAAATTTTCAACAGCTCCGGAGAAGCCATACCGCTTAAAGGGTACGGTCTGGGCAAGGATGAAAAGGGCGCGGCTTTTGTTTTCCCTGACGTCATCCTTCAGCCGGAGGAATACGCCGTGGTGTACTGCACGGGAAAGAATGTTTCCAAAGCCGGCAAAGCGTTCTGCGCGTCCTTCAAGCTGGGGCAGGACGGAGAAAGCGTCTTTCTGTATGATCCCGCGGGACATATCATTGACATATTCCACACCGGCAAGCAGACGTACGGTCATTCATCCGGCCGTTCGGAGGAAGGCGAGGGGAAGGCGTGTCTGTTCAGCGTCCCCACCCCCGGAAAAAAAAACGCCGGCACCACCTACAAGGGATATGCCGTGCTGCCGGTCTTTTCCTCGGACGGAGGCTATGTGAACAAGGGCTTTCAGCTATCTGTCGAAGTGCCGGAGGACTGTAAGGTCTGCTACACGACCGACGGCAGTTATCCCAAGGCTTCCTCAAAGGTCTATGACGGCCCGCTGACCATCAACAAAACCACGGTTGTGCGGGCGGTCGCGTTCCGCGAGGGATATCTTCCGAGTCAGCCGGTCACAGCGACGTTTCTCATTGAAAAGAAGCATAAAATCCCCGTGGTATCGGTCATGTCTGATCCCGACGGGCTGTTTTCCAATAAGACGGGCATCATGTCGAAGTATGAAAACGGTCTGGTAAAGGGCGCTCCCAACTACACGAGCAATGAAGAGCGCGAGATTACCTTTGAATATTATATCGACGGGAAAAGAACGGTTTCGTTTCAGGGCAGGACAAGGCTTTTCGGTGAAACGTCCCGCAAGGAAAAGCAAAAGGCGCTGGCTGTGCTGATGTCGGAAAAATACGGTGTCAATGAGGTCTGTTTTCCCTTTTTCGGGAATCATTCGGTCAGCGTGTTCTCTTCATTGGTGCTGCGCCCTTCCGGTCAGGACTGGAAGAGGGGACACATGAGGGACGAGTTCTGCGCCAGGCTGATCCGGGACACCATGCAGTGCGATTACATGGAAGTCCAGCCGGTCGCGCTCTACATCAACGGCGAATACTGGGGGCTTTACTATCTCAGGGAAAAGCTCAATGAGGATTATCTTGTCCACAAGTACGGCATGACGAAGGGGAAAATCGATATCGTCAAGTGGGAGCGGATCCAGCAGGCGGGCAACCGCGCTGATTACCTCGCGCTGTGCGATTACTGTGAGAAGCATGATCTTTCGGTCAAGAAGCATTATGATTATGTCTGCTCAAAGATCGATGTGGATTCCTTCATGGACTGGTGGATATTTGAAACCTATGTGGCCAATCTTGACACGGGCAACGTCCGGTGCTACCGGGATCAGAAGGACGGAAAGTGGCACTGGATGCTGTTTGACCTTGACTATGCCTTTTCGCTTGTCAATTATGAAAAGAATTACGTCAAGCGTTTCCTGCTCGGCCCCTATCACGGGCAGGCACAGTGCTGCAATGCCCTTCCCAGGAATCTGCTGAAAAACAAGGAATTCCGGGAAAAATTCATCATCCGGTATTTCAGGCACGTCAAGACGACCTTCGCCACGGACAGAATGCTGGCGGTCATGGACGAGCTTTCGGCTGAGATCAAGGACGAAATGCCGCGTCAGGCGGAGCGTTGGGGCGAGCCGACGGTGAGCTACTGGAATTACAACAAGAAGATCATCAAGGAGATCATCACCAAAAAGCCGGAAATGGCTAAACAGCAGATCAAAGAAGCGTTTCGCCTGAGTAACAAGCAGGTGCAGAAATACTATGATATGGCGTGAGGAGGTGTTGTGATTGCAGTTTAACGGACATAAGCTCAGGCATGAGCTGAAATACATCATATCCTACAGGGACTATTACGAACTGAGTACGCGCGCGCTTGATTTTATGAGGCACGACGATCACGGAGATAACGGAAGGTACTTCATCCGGAGTCTGTATCTTGACGATGTGCTTCTGTCGGATTATAATCAGAAAATGGACGGCTGGAGCAGGCGGCGGAAATACCGTATCAGAATCTACGATCTCAGTGACGAAATCATCAAATTCGAGATCAAGGATAAATTTGACAGCTGCATCTCAAAGGTGTCGGACACGATAACCCTTGACGAATACGACAGTATTGTCTGCGGAGATTTTGATTTTGTCAGCGACATTATCTTTTCCAATTCTGACGAAGGCGGGCGCAAGGCTCTCCGTATGGCATATGTGGACAACGCCATGAAGATTCTAACGCCGCAGGTGGTGGTGGATTACGACCGTGAGGTGTTCATCTGCGATGAAGGTAACGTCCGCATGACATTTGACATGAATCTCAGGGCGGGACTCGCCTCCGGAGATATCTTTGACCCGGAGCTTCTCACTGTGCCGGCATACGAAGAGGGATGCCTGATACTCGAAGTCAAATATGACGATTTTCTGCCGGATTACATCAGGCATATGTTAAGACCGCTGGGAAGATGGCAGTCATCCCAGTCCAAATACGCGATGTGCTGTATCGCACAGGCAAATTATTTCGGAAGGAATGTGTATTAATGAGTTTCAGCGATATTTTCAAGGGAAAATTTCTCAGTCAGGTCGGCAGCATTTCCGCTGTTGACGCGCTTATCACGCTGGCGGTCGCCATCGTTCTGGGTCTGATCATTTTCTTTGTCTACAAGAAGACCTTCAGCGGCGTGATGTACAGCAGCAGCTTCAATCTGTCACTTCTTCTCATGGTGGTCATCACCGCGGTCATCATTCTGACCATCAGCTCCAACGTCGTGCTTTCGCTCGGCATGGTGGGCGCGCTTTCCATTATCCGCTTCCGCACGGTCATCAAGGATCCGGTGGACATCATGTATCTCTTCTGGTCGATTTCCATGGGTATTATTGTGGGCGCGCATCAGTACATCTTCGCACTGATCTGCGTGGCGGTCATTTCGGCCATCTGTGTTGTGATGTCGGTGCTCAAGAAAAAGGAAGCGATGTATCTGATCATTATCCGCTACAGACACGGCAGCTCCGCTACGGTCGAGAAGGCGATCAAGTCTGTCGGCGGCAAGGTGAGAAACAAGGCGGTTTCCAAGGGCGGCATTGAAACCATCGTTGAAGTCAATACCAAGGTGGCAGACAGCGACTTTGTGGAAAAGCTGCTCTCGATCAACGGCGTCATCAATGCCGTTCTGGTCAATTATAACGGCGAATACGCCGAGTAAGCGACGATTGAAACGCTGAATTATCCGATTTCTCCCCCCGTTTCAGGGCGTTTCCCCGCGGCGCATCATCAACGCCGCGCCGTTATTCAGCGTATCCCTGTTCTTCATACGCGCCGGGCACAGTGAATTTTTCAATGTGTCCGGCGTTTTCTCTGTCAAATTATGCTTGCAATAAGGCGCCTATGATGCTATAATATTAAAGCATCAGAATTTTTCCGTCGGAGGTATCGGATTCATGTCATATAAAGAGGATTTTGTTAAGTTTATGGTTCGCTCAGGTGTGTTGCTTTTCGGGGATTTTACCACAAAGAGCGGCAGAAAGACGCCTTATTTTGTCAACACGGGAAATTATAAGACCGGAGCGCAGGCTGCCAGACTGGGCGAATATTACGCCCGCACGATCAACGAGCGGGTGGATGGCAGGATTGACGCATTTTTCGGCCCGGCTTACAAGGGCATTCCGCTTGCCGTGGCGGCCGGCATTTCGATGTTTGAGCTTTTCGGGCGCGACATCAATTACTGCTTCAACCGCAAGGAAATCAAGGATCACGGCGAAGGCGGCTCCATGGTAGGATACAAGCTGCAGGACGGCGACCGGGTTCTCATTGTGGAGGACGTCATCACCGCCGGCACCGCGATACGCGAAACGCTCCCCGTGCTGAAAAAGGCCGCCGATATCGAGATTGCTGGCATGGTGATTTCGGTTGACCGGATGGAAAAAGGCAAGGGCGAGAAGACTGCCGTTCAGGAGGTCTATGAAGAATTCGGCATTGTGGTTCATCCCATCGTGACGGTTGAGGAGATCATTTCAATACTCCACAATAATCCTGTCGACGGCAGGATTTACATCGACGACGGGATGAAGGCGCGAATGGAAGCCTACATGGAGCAGTACTGCGTAAGATAAGGCTGACGGAAACGCCGCCGGCGCGCAATGATTTCTGGAGGAAGCTATGTTAAGATTCAGAACAGGATTGAACTACGGGTGGAGATTTACCCCCGATTATTCCCCGAAAAAGAGCAAAAACGAAAATTTTGACCTCACGATCCGCCCTGTGGATATTCCCCACAACAGCGGCAGCGGAAAACTCAGCTGCTTCAGCGGGGATGACGACAGCAAGATCGTGCAGTACAGCAAGCTGTTTGTCATTCCGGACGAGATGGAGGGCAAGAGGATCATTCTTCATTTTGACGGCGTGATGAACTGCGCGGCTGTCTTTGTCAACGAGAAGGCGGCTTTTGCACACAAGGGCGGATTCACCGGCTTCAGTGAGGATATCACAGATTTTCTCACCGACAGCGAGAACAAGCTCACCGTTATCGTGGATTCCACCGAACGCCCCGATACTCCTCCTTACGGCGCGCCCGTGGACTTCCTGAGCTATGGCGGCATTTACCGCGACGTCTGGATTGAAGGGGTCCCGCAGATGTATATCAAGGACACGTTCATCAATCCCATGCTTACCGAGAAGGGCTGGAAGCTGGATATCACCGGCGTGATTGGCGGAGAAGGGGAGAGAAAGCTGACTTTTTCGCTCTTTGACGGCACGCAGCGTTTAGGCTCCTGCCAGTACCGTTCGGAGCATGAGAATTATCATGTTTCGTGGACGTTATCGGCGGAGGTCACCCCGTGGACGCCTGAAAATCCGAAGCTGTACACCCTGAAGGTATCGCTCTCCGGCGGGGATGAGCTGGACTATACGGTCGGATTCCGTCAGGTGAAGGTTGACGCGCAGGGCCTGCTTCTCAACGGCAAGCGGGTGAAGATGATTGGCATCAACCGTATGCAGAATTACGCCTACGAGGGCTTTGCGATGCCGGCTTCAGCGCAGAGAGCGGACGCGGATCTCATCAAGTCGCTGGGCTTTAATGCCGTGAGATGCGCCCGATATCCCCAGAGCAGGTATTTTGTGGAAAGGTGCAGCGAAATCGGGCTGATGGTCATATGGGACATACCGGGCTATCGGTTCGCCAAGGGCGGCGAATGGATGGAAACGCTTCTGCAGAATGTGCGCGAGACCGTTCTGGAGCACCGGAACGAGCCGAGCATTGTCATATGGTCAACCCGCACCGATGACACAAAGGATATCACCCAGATCAACCGCAAGATCAGCGACGTGGTCAGATCGCTTGACGCGTCGCGTCCGACGCTCGGTGTACGGGCGTTCATGGGCAGCGATATGGTGGAGGACATCTACGGGTATAACGACTACAGAATTCACAAGGCGGACGAGAGCTTTTCCTATGACACGCAGGAGATTTCTCTCGGAAAATCGCCGGTTATCATCACCGAACACACGGGTTATCTCTATCCGGCCAGGAGCTTTGGCAGCGAGAGAGAGCTGACGGAGCAGGCATTGAGTCATGCCCGTATGCTGGATGCCGCTTTGGGAAGCAAAGGCGTCATCGGCACGTTCGCCTGGTGCCTGTGTGATTACAATACGCACGTCAGCTTCGGCGGCAATGACGGAATCTGCCCATACGGCATCTGCGACATCAACAGAATACCCAAGCTCGCGGCCGCCGTTTATACCAGTCAGAACAATTCCCGCCCGGTGCTGGAAATTTCATCGGCGATGATGGCGGGCGAGCATAAATACGGAATGATCGGCGACGTCTACGCGTTTACCAACTGTGACAGCGTGCGTCTTTACAAGAACAATGAACTGATGGGAGAATTCTTCCCGGACAAGGTGAGGTATCCCGGTCTTCCTCATCCGCCGATTCTCATCCATTCTCTCTTCGACAGCGCGATGGCTGGCAAGGAGGGCTTTGATCAGAAAAAGGAGCAGGAAGTGCTGAGGGCGGCGGGCGAACTGAGCGGCAGCATCGTGACGCAGCACGCCGCCAAGGAAGGCCTTATGTCGCTCTTTTCGTCAAAGCCTCAGAAGCTGCCGGAGGACGAAGTGCTGGGTCTGTACAGCGAATATGCTGTGTCAAGGTCGGTGAGAACGGAATTCAGATTTGAGGGCGTCATCAACGGGCAGGTGGCCGCGACGGTCGTGAAGGCTCCCGTCACCAAGACGAAATTCAAGGTGAATGTGAGCAGCAGCAAGCTGATTCACGGCGAAACATACGACGTGGCGCGCATTGAAATTGTCGCCGTCGATTCCAATGACAATCGCATCAGCTTTTTCAGCGATACGCTGACTATCACCTGCGACGGCGCGCTGGAAGTGATCGGACCCTCTGTGATTCCGCTCATCGGCGGCGGCGCGGCATTCTATCTCCGCACAAAGGGCGGGCGCAAGCAGGCGAACGTCAGGATTGTGACCCAGACGATGGGTGAATTTGAGATTCCGCTCAGCGTGATCCGCAAGACTTCCAAGGAACTGAATGTGTCCAGAACGGAAGAAACGCCTGCGGAATGAACGGCGCGGAGGGTGAATGAATTTGAAAAAAATGACCTTTCAATGCAGGAACAGGGACAGCGAGATTCTGCGAATTGTGATATGCATTCTGCTCTTTCTGGCCGGATGGCTGATTTCCTCCGCCATTGCAAGGAGCTTCGGCAGCAATCTCTTCATTACCGTGGCAATTCCCGTCGCGTTTCTTGTCTGCGGGGTGATGTATCTGTCGCGCCGGAAGAACGCGGCGGAGGACGGAGCCGGAACCGCGGAATTCGCCGAAAGCGGCAGGGTAAGGCTGACCTTTGGCGGGCGGAGCGTTATTTTCGACTGCCGTGACGTCAAGGGCGTCAGCTATGCGCGTGATTCGCTGACCGGAGGGACAGCGGGAAGCGGGTATCTGTTGACTATCAGGCTGCCGCTGCGCTCTTACAGGATTTTTTCGGAGCGGCTGCCGCAGGGAACGTCGGAATTTGAGGACTGCGGCCTGTACGAGTTGTACTCCGAGCTGACCGCGAGGGTGAAGGCACATGGGCGGACTGAATGAATATTTCAGCACAAGCGGCTATTCCATTCACCGGGCGGCCGTGAGAAGGGAACGCCTGCCTGAATGCTGCCGTTCGGGTCTGCGCGGATCCGGCGCGGCAGTGAAATATCTCGGACAGGCGGGGGAAAACATTCTGCTTCCGCTGCTCAGATGCGCGTCGTGCGGGAGAATGTACGCTGTGTGCGATGAGAGCGGGAAGAAATTTATGCCGGTGGAGAATCCTCTGCGGTATGAAATCGTTACTGTTCCGGAGCATGAGAATGTAGAATAAGCAAGCGGGCATTTTCCGTATCAGGCGGAAAATGCCCGCTTTTTCTTATTTATGAGCGGATCACATTACGTTGATCTCGAAAAATACCCAATAATTTTGCTTTTTAAAGAATTAAAGTGGTAAATCGTATTGACAAACCGGAGATCTTTCAATATAATGGACAAGTACCTCGTCCGCGGGAGGCCTGCGGACACTATGATTATTTGCCTTTATCGGGCAGGAAAGGATTGATTTAAGTTTGAATACCATCGAACTTAGTGCGATCGCTCTGTATTTTATGCTTGTCATAGGAATAGGCATTTTCTTCTTTGTCAAGTCTAAAAAGAGCGAGAGCGAGAAAGAGTACTTCCTCGGCGGCAGAAAAATGAACGGACTGGTGGCCGCGCTCAGCGCGGGTGCCTCCGACATGAGCGCCTGGGTACTCATGGGTCTGCCAGGTTCCATCTATCTGGCAGGCGTCGGGAAGGTCTGGATTGCCGTGGGACTGCTCTGTGGCACCATTGCCTCATGGATTTTTGTCGCGCCGAGGCTGCGCAGATATTCCATCCGGGCGAATGACTCCATCACCATTCCCCAGTTCCTCACCAACCGCTTCCTGACGAAGAACAAGGCGTTGCAGATCATTTCTGCGCTCGTCTTTGTGGTCGTCTACTGCGTCTACTCCGCTTCCAGCATTGTCGCCTGCGGAGACCTCTTCAAGACGGTTCTTGACGTCGATCCCAGAATTTCAATGATCGTCGCCACCGCCATCATCGTGCTTTACACATTCCTCGGGGGCTTCAATGCCGTATGCTGGACAGACTTTTTCCAGGGGCTTCTCATGCTCGCCGCGCTCATGCTCTGCCCGATCATCGCGCTTGTCGCGGTCAGGACAGGCGGATATATCGTTGACGCCGGCGCCGTTCTGCCTGAGAATTACTTCAATGTTCTGTCAAGCGGCTCCTTCAACTGGGCGAGTATCGCGGATATCTTCACCGGATTCGGCTGGGGACTCGGGTATTTCGGAATGCCGCACATCATCGTGAGATTCATCGCCGTCAAGTCCGAGAAGGACATGAGAAAATCGCAGATCGTGGGAAGCTGCTGGACGGCCGTCATTCTCACCATGTCCGCGATTGTGGGTCTTTTCGGCAGATATCTCTTCGCTGATACCCTCACGGAAACAAAGAGCCTTGTATTCGTCACCATGGTTCGCAAATTCTTCCCCGCGTTTATCGCCGGCATTCTGCTCTCCGCCATCATCGCGGCTGCCATGAGCACAGCCGATTCGCAGCTTCTCGCATCGTCCTCGGCCTTTTCCTCCGACGTTTACAAGGCGGTGATCCGCAAGAAGGCGTCCAACAGGGAGATGATGTGGGCAGGCAGAATCGTGGTCGTCATTATCGCGGTCGTGGCCTTCTTCATCGCCACCAGCCCGAGCTGCGAAGGCATTATGGAGCTGGTGGAATGCGCGTGGGGCTTCTTCGGCGCCTCCTTCGGCCCGGTCATTCTCCTTGCGCTCTATTGGAAGCGGTTCACCTATCCCGGTGCCGTCGCGGGTATCGTGACCGGCTTTACCGTGGACATGGTGTGGTACGCCCTTTTCACTGGCGAATCCGGCATATACAAGGTCGGCCTTTTCAATACCGGTATTTATGAGATTATCCCCGGCTTCTTCTGCGGAATGCTTGCCGCTGTGCTGGTTTCACTCATCAGCAGGAAGCCGTCGGATGAAGTGGTCGCTCTCTTTGATCAGGCAAAGCTGCCGATCGACGTTGCCGCTCCTGTCGAAGAAGCCGCTCCTGTTGAGGAAGCCGCTCCTGTCGAAGAGGCCGCTCCTGTCGAAGAAGCTGCTCCTGTCGAAGAAGCTGCCGTATCGGACGCCGAGTAAAACCGTATTCTTGATATATTGAAAAAAGCGAGTCCTGAAAGGGTTTTCACCACCCTTCGGGGCTCGTCTTTATATGAAAATAAAGAAAACATTAAGATGAGCGATGCGCTATTGGTTCTGTGAATAAAATGATATAATCGGAGCGGAACCATCACCCGGAAGGAGAGGAAAGATTGCCAAAGGTCATGGAGCTGGTCATGCCGGATTTCTGTCAATACGAGTTCAGATATATGAGCGTTCCCTACACCCAAGAAATGCCTGATTTGCGGACGGCCGCCAAAATACTCAACGGGAAATTCAATGGCTATGCAGCGTTTGATATACTGGATTATCCCTTCTGTGTCAGCGAAAACCTGTGCAGGGTATATATCAAGGTAGCGCATATCGCTGAAATAACCGAATTTGAGCGTGAGCTTATGACACGCGAAGAATATACGCGGGTACTTCGCCGCACGATAGACGAAAAGTGCGTCCACTGCCTTCGTTTTGTCAGCGAGGAGGACTGTATCAACGGTTATTGCGGCATGATAGTAGGTATTCAATCCGGTCGTGGGAAAATCGGCAGGTGCAGACAATTCAAACCCAAAGGAGAGCAATAGAATGAAGGTACTGGAAATTGACTACGACAAATACATATATCCGGACGGGATAAGCACACCGGAAGCATTCGGAGCATACCTGCTGGCTCATTCCGGCCGGTTCATCGAGATGCGTTATTTCAGCGGCGACAACTGCGTAGCTCCCTATTATATAGAGGGGGAAACCGGAAGCAAATTTATCAATCCCGCGATGGTGAGCGTGTTCAGAGAGTGCGAGGTGACGGTGCTTTCCCGCGGGGAATACGACAGACGTCTTGCGGATCTGGAGAAGAATAGGTGTGTCCACTGTGCCAAATATAAGATGAACGGCTGCGAATGCGGCGACAATATCCGGGACAATCTCTGTCTTGACGGCAAGTGCTGGCATTTCGCGGCGGATGTCGATGGAGCGGAATATTTTTTTGAAAAAACTATTGACAACCGCCTGCTGTTGATGGTATAATCATTAAGCCGCTTGTTGCGGGCTTTTTTAAGTCGGTCTTTTTCTTAGCGAAGAAAACCATCCGCGCCCGGCAGCAGCGAGTCTGTAGTATAAGGCAGGTGCCGTAAAGAATGTACGCAATTATTGAAACGGGCGGAAAGCAGTTCAAGGTTGAGCAGGGCGACAAGATTTTCGCCGAGCTTCTGAACGCTGACGCGGACGACGTTGTAGAGCTGAAGGTTCTGGCTCTCGGCGGCGAGGACGGAATCAAGGTCGGCAGCGAAGTCGCCGGCGCAAAGGTCAAGGCCAAGGTTGTCAAGAACGGTAAGGGCAAGAAGATCACAGTTTTCACCTACAAGCCCAAGAAGAGCTCGTCCCGCAAGATGGGTCACAGACAGCCCTATTCTCAGCTTGAGATTACCGAGATTATCGCGTAATTTCACAGTGTGATCAGGGTAGAGCTTTATTCCGCGGGAGGACAGGATTGTCCGGCGGGATTCAGAGTGAGCGGTCATACGGGCGTCAGGGGACAGTCGGTTGTTTGCGCGGCGGTTTCCTCGGCGTGCTATATGGCTGCCAACACCATCACCGATATACTCTGCGCTGACGCGGAGGTTTCGGAGCGCGACGGATACATGAGCGTCATTGTCAGAGATGACGACATTCCGAAGGCCAGAACGATACTCGCGGGCCTCGGGCTGCACTTGCGGCAGCTTGCGGAGCAGTATCCGGATCAGATCAAAATTCATTTTTCGGAGGTGCATCAGTAATGCTGAAGGTAAATATACAGCTTTTCGCTCATAAAAAAGGTATGGGCTCCACCAAGAACGGCAGAG
>CADCON010000052.1 GCA_902803035.1 uncultured Ruminococcus sp. | reverse complement strand
GGTCGATGACGTCGGGACGGTGGTCGATGACGTCGGGACGGTGGTCGATGACGTCGGGACGGTGGTCGATGACGTCGGGACGGTGGTCGATGACGTCGGAGCGGTGGTCGCCGACGTCGGGACGGTGGTCGATGACGTCGGGACGGTGGTCTTCGTCGTGGAAGCGGTGGTCTTCGTCGTGGAAGCGGTGGCAAAATAGGGATTGCCGGACGCCCACTTATCAGAAGGATCCCAGCCTTTGTATCTGGCGCCGCTCTTACGCTGCGGGACGGGATCACCGGCCGGTCCCGACGCTGTCACCACATTGATCTGCGTGCCGATGGGACAGTTGTCATAGATCCATTTGCTGTCCCTGACGCACATCCGGATGCATCCATGGGAAGCGTCGCTGCCCAGCTTGTCATATTCTTCGTTCTGAAGGGTGCTGGCTTTCTGCTTGTCATAGGGGACGGAATGGAAGAGGTAATTGTTGCCGATGCTGCTGCAGTACTGACCATAGCAGGGGCCGACCAGCAGACGCCATCTGTATTTTGCCTTAATCCGGTATGTGCCGGAACGGGTGGGAGAGCTGCTCTTTTTTCCGGTAGACACGGTGAACGCCTTGATCTTCTGATTGTATCCGCCGGAAGCGTCCTTGCCGTAGACCACCGCCGACTGGCTGCCGGTGTAGACCACGATGTAATACTTCGACTGGTAATCAGGATCCCTGATGTACTTCATGTTCCGAGGGGCGGAAGCGGACGGGATCGGCTGCTTCACCGTCACATTGAAGGAAGCGGTCTTGCCGCCGTATCGGACGGTGATCTTCTGCGTCCCCGCCTTGGTCAGCGACGCCGGAGAACAGGTGAAGCCGCTCGTGACGGTGCTCTTGGACCCGTCCGAATAGGTAACGGCGAGCTTCAATCCCTTGGTCGACAACTTATCGCCGGCTTTGTAGGTGAGCTTCGACGGCTTTGAGGAAATTTTCACGGACTTGGCCGCCCGGCTGACCGTCACCTTGAAGGACGTGGTCTTTCCCTTGTATTTTACCTTAATTTTTCGGGTTCCGGCTTTGGTCAGCTTCGTCGGGGAACAGGTAAAGCCGCTTGAAACAGTCTTTCTGGTCCCGCCTGAATATTTTACCGTCAGCTTCAGCCCCTTGGTCGACAGCTTTTCGCCGACTTTGTAGCGGAGCTTGGACGGCTTGGCTTTCACCGATATCGAAGTGACCCTCCTGCCAGCCGCGAATACTTCCACGCCGCTCAATGATTGTCCCGGCAGAACGAGCGTCATCATTGCCAGAATCAGCATAAACGAAATGATCCGCTTCTTCATCCAATCCTTCCTTTCGCGTGAATTATCGTGTCATATAAACCAGAAAGACTACTTCTTTTTCTTTTTCTTGGAGCCTTTCTTGTCGTCCTTGGCCTCGCCGAAGAGGATTTCACTGAGATTCATACTGCTGTAGGCAGAGGGGTCATAGCTGAGATTGGGCAGATTCCGGCGGGGCATTTCCAGAAGGCTGTCTTCGTCCACATCGGCAAAGGCTGCCGCCGCGGTCTGGGGGGCATCCGGAGAGGACGCTTCCTCCGCCGGCTTTTTGTCCTTTCCCTTTTTCTCGCCCTTCTTGGATTCGGCTTTCTTCTGGGCAGCTTTCTCCGCCGCCTTCTTGGCTGCCTTCTTGGCCGCCTTGTCGTCCTTCTTCCTGGACTTCTTCTCTTCGGACGGTTCCGCGCTCTGCTGCGCCGCGGCTTCGGCTCTCGCCCCGTGCTGCCTGTGGGATTCCTCCGCATCGGTCTTCACAGGGGACTCCATATTGGCCATGAGGGATTTCTTGATGCCGCCCTCATGCGAGAATTTGTGCTTGCGGGCGGGCGCGGCCTCGCCGTTCTCGGTCGGCTGCGTCTTCTGGGGCGCGGAAGGCTGCGCCGCCGCCTGATTTTCCTCAAACTGCCGGATGGCTTCGCTGCGGCGGATCTCGTGCTTCTCCCGGAGAACGCTGCGCACGTCGTCCGGAATGCTCTCGGACGGCTGCGAACCGCGCTGCCGCGGCGTGAAGAAGGTATTCACCGCGCCGTGCAGCCTGCTGTCAGTGCCGAGCGGCGAGGACGCGGGTGGATTATTCCGCGGCTGCGGCTGCTCCGGCTGCTTCGTCGTCCTGTTGATGCGCCGGATGGCAGTGTAATGCGCGTTGGGCATGAGCCGGTGATAAATATGTCCCGGAATCCAGCGGCCGTTGACCGCGTACATTTCCTCGTCGTATTCGATATGACGGATGCCCCTCCTGACCGACACAATATAACGTCTGCGGAGCCTGGAAAGATTCCTGAGATCGGATGTGGGCGGCAGATGCGGCCGCACGTCCTCCTTCGGGGGATCGTAATCCGGCTCCGGCCGCGCGGGTCTGTCAAATTTCAGGGTCGGCAGCCCGATGGCGTCATCCTCAAAGAAGCTGTCCGGCAATCCGGGCTTGGGCGGCTCGGGCTTGGGCGGCTCGGGCTTGGGCGGTTCGGGTTCGGGCGGTTGCTCATCCTGTATGAAATCGCTCTCGTCGAAGCCTTCAAACAGACTGCCAAGATGATAGGTCAGCTTGGCGTCCTCCATGGTGTCCTCGGTGGATTTGATGAACTGGCGGTCGTCGACGATCTTCTCAAACCGAAGCTCCCCGTTGTCAGCCGGACGCTCCGGCGCGGGCCGGGGCGGTTCCTTCGGAGCGGGCGGTGTCTGCGGGGGCGCATCGTCCGGCTCCGGACGGGAAACCGGCGCGGGATGGCGCACAATGCCGCTGACTCGCTCCGCCCGTCCGGAATTGCGCGTCATGCTGTAGGGCGCGATGCCGGATTCCTCGCCGTAATCCACTGTAATGGGCACGGGCGCGGAGGATTCGGTAATGACCACCGGCGCGGAGGAGCTGTCCTTCGCCATGTCCACCGAATCAAATTCATTCTTGGGAACGGCGCGGTACTCCCTGTAGGTGGGCCGGGCGGGAGGGGCGGGCGTTCCGGCTTCCGCGTCGCGTTCCCGCCGCAGCTCTTCTTCCTTTGCCCTGCCGCTTCGCTCCATGAAGCTCTCAATCAGCCCGATCATGCTGTCGTACTGCTGCTTTTCGGGCGACACGGGCATGGGGGAATTGTCGATCAGATTCTCGATGGAATAATATTCCTGCTCCTGCGAAGGCTCGTGGTGCTGCGGCCAGCGGAAATCCTGCGGTTCCTCCCGGCGGCGGAAGAGGGAGATATTCTCAATCTCGTCCTCGTCAAGTCCCGCGCCGAAGGACGACATGACGCCGTTGAGATTCCTCATCTCATCGGTCAGCTCTTCCTCGTCCACATTCATATCCACCGGCTTTGGCTTTTCTTCAAACGGCTCCGGCATGGGCCGTCTGGGCCACGCGCCGCGGCACCGCTCCAGCGCGTCGGAGGAATTGATCCGCAGCCAGAGTCCTTCGGGAACATCGGGATTGTAGCGGATGCCGGCGGGGAAGTCCACCGTGTTCCAGTCCGTGCCGAGGGGGGTGTCGTCCAGACAGATCACGATTTTCGGGGTGGGGCAGTTCATGACGGCGCGGGCTTCAAAATCCCGGTAGGACGCCGTCTTCAGATAGCTTTTGGAAAGAAAGACCATCACAACCGCCGAATTGCTCAGCCGCTCGGCGATACGCACGGTCGAAGGATTCCCGCAGGCGGCGCTTCCCCACAGCCGGAATCCTTCATTATACATTTTCACCGCGACAGCGTAGGCCGTCTTCTCATCCTGCTGCGCGTAGGAAATAAACACATAGGGCGATTTCCCTTCATATTCGGGAATAGGCGTGAATGCCATTTTATCAAACACCTCTGCAACCAGTACTTTATTTCGGTAATCAGGTTATTCTATAATTATATAGTAAATTGCTCACGGGTGCAAGAGAATTCCGGATTATGAACAACAATTTACAAATTAATCTGTATTATTTGGTATTTTCATCAAATACTGATGATGAATCCATTCAAAAGGGGAAAATGAACCAAAATGCAGCTTTTATTGGAATATCTGAAGGTCTTTGCGGTGGGCGGCGCGCTCTGCGTGATCGGGCAGCTGCTCATTGACAGGACCAATCTCACGCCCGGAAGAATTCTTGTCTGCTTTGTCACGGCGGGCGTCGTACTCAGCGCGCTCGGCCTTTACCAGCCCATTGCCGACTTCGCCGGCGCGGGGGCAAGCGTCCCGCTCACCGGATTCGGCCACGCCCTCGCCCGGGGCGTCCGGGAGGGCGTCAGGGAAAAGGGGCTTCTCGGCGCGTTCACCGGAGGCGTCACCAGCACCGCCGGCGGAATTGCCGCCGCCGTCATCTTCGGCTACCTCTGCGCCCTTCTCGCCAAACCGAAGGCAAAGACCTGAAGCCTGCCATGCATTTTCAGCGTATCTCTTGACATCGGGCGGCGGTGTGGTATAATTCTTATGTAACACTCAAGAAGAAGAAGGGTCTGCCATGCCGCCAAAACTGATGATTGTGATTCCATGCTACAACGAGGAAGAGGTTCTTCCCATTACCAGCAAGCTCTTCCTCGAGGAGCTGGAGGGACTGATCGACAAAGGAAAGGTCAGCCCGGACAGCCGCATTCTGTTTGTGAACGATGGAAGCACCGACTCCACCTGGGACATCATCTGCGGGCTGTCGGAGGAATGCGCGCTTTTCGAGGGCATTTCCCAGAGCCGCAACCGCGGACATCAGAGCACGCTTCTCGCCGGGCTGATGGAAGCGCGGGATATGTGCGACGTCACCATTTCCATTGACTGCGACGGTCAGGACGACATTTCCGCCATGGAACGCATGATCGACGAATACGCAGGCGGCGCGGAAATTGTCTACGGCGTGCGAAGCGCGCGCAGGGCCGACACCTTCTTCAAGCGGTTTACGGCGCAGAGCTTCTACCGGCTTCTCAAGGGCATGGGCGCGGACGTGGTCTACAACCACGCGGATTACCGCCTTGTGTCATCGCGGGTACTCAGGGAATTCGCGGATTTCCGGGAGGTCAATATCTTCCTGCGCGGAATGTTCCCGCTGGTGGGCTTCAGAAGCACCTGCGTCTACTATGAGCGCAGCGAACGGCTGGCGGGCAAGAGCCATTATCCCCTCTCCAAAATGCTGGGGCTTGCCATCGACGGCATTACCAGCCTGAGCATCAAGCCCATCCGCTTCATCACCGGCATGGGAATTTTCGTCGTGCTTCTCAGCTTCATCGGCGTGATCTGGTCGGTTGTGGAATACTTCCTGCATCATTCCATCACCGGCTGGGCAAGCACCGTGAGCATAATCTGCTTCATCGGCGGGATCCAGCTCATCAGCCTGGGAGTTATCGGCGAATACATCGGCAAGATGTACATGGAAACAAAAGCCCGTCCGCGCTATATCATCAGCGAACGGACGGAGGATATGGAAAAAGACCGCCCGGAGGACGGCAAAACCATATAGGCAAAAACAGACCGGCAAGGCCTTCATGACAGCCTGCCGGTCTGTTTCTTTTTCATTCAGCGCGTTCCGCAGGAAGAAGCCGCGCTCAGTTGATGAATTCCGCGTCGTCCATTTCCACGAACGGGCGGTCGCTTGCCTCCATCGCGCTGATGCCGGTGCGGGTCTGCTCAATGATGGGGAAAGCCGAGAGCTTTTCCAGCGTTTCGTCGAGATCCTCGGTAGAACCGGAGGCGGTGACGATCACGGAAGTGTCGCCAACGTAGAGCGTATTCATGTGGTTGCGGCAGGAGAGCATGAGGAATTCCGTGCGGCGTTCCGGCTCCACGCGGAATTTGACCATCATCAGCTCGATGCGGATGGATCTCGCCGTGTCCAGAATGGCGATGCGGCGCACGTCCTGAATCTTGCTGAGCTGGCGGATAATCTGGGACATCTCCAGCTCGTCGTTGGTGAGCACGACGAGGGTAATGCGGGTGAATTTGGGATTTTCCGTGGCACAGGCCGAGATGGTTTCAATATTGTAGCCGCGGCGGTAGAAAAGACCCGAAACGCGCTGCAGCACGCCGGGGTGATTCCTCACCAGCGCGGACAGAACCTTTTTATGTGACATGGTGATGTGTCCTTTCAAAATATATTCCAAGCCCGAAGGGCTCCCGAAATTATTATCTATTATCTTAGCGAACAAATGGGAGCGCATTACTCCATTTCGGTGATGATCTTGTCCGCGCCCAGTCCCGGCGGGATCATGGGAAGGGCGTTCATGTCCTTGCTGATGCGGCAGTCAATGACCACGGGACCATTCTTGGCGAATGCCTCCGCGAGAACGCCGCTCACCTCGTCCGCCCTGGTGATCCGCATGCCGGTCACGCCGAACGCGTCCGCCAATTTGACAAAGTCGGTCTTGCGGCAGGGGTCTGTGTGGCTGAACCGGTTGCCGTAGAAGAGCTTCTGCCACTGGCGCACCATGCCGAGCACCTGATTGTTCATGATAACAACCACGACCGGCAGGTTGTAGCTGGCGAGGGTGGTCAGTTCGTTGAGATTCATATGGAAAGAGCCGTCGCCGGTGATCAGCACCACGCGCTTGTCGGGATTGCCGACCTGCGAGCCGATGGAAGCACCCATGCCGTAGCCCATGGTTCCCAGACCGCCGGAGGTGATGAAGGTGCGCGGCAGCTTGAAGTCGTACATCTGCGCCGCCCACATCTGATGCTGTCCCACGTCGGTGCAGAGAATATCCTGCGGGCGCATGATTTTATTCAGCTCGTCAAAAATGATTGCGGGCGTCACATTGTCGCCGTCGCGCTGGACGCATTTCTTCTCGCGGCTCCACTCGTCGATCTGACCGATCCAATCGGTGTGCTGCGCCGTCTCGATGTTCCTTGTCAGCTTGGAAAGCACCGCGTCCGCGCTGCCTCTGACGGTGAGATCCACCAGCACATTCTTATCGAATTCCGCCGCGTCGATGTCGATGTGGATGATATTGGCGTCCTTGGCGAAGCTTTTGGTGTCGCCCGCCACGCGGTCGGAAAAGCGCGCGCCCACGACGATCATGAGGTCGCAATGGCTGGTTGCCATCGCGCTGGCGTAGCCGCCGTGCATGCCGATCAGCCCGCAGTAGAGCCTGTGGTCATTGGGGAATCCGCCCATGCCCATCAGCGAGCAGGACACGGGGATGTCGGCCTTCTCGGCGAATTCCAGCAGCTGCTTCGAGGCGTTGGCGGAAATCACGCCGCCGCCCGCGTAAATCATCGGACGCTGCGCGCTGTTGATGAGCCGCACCGCCTTGGCAATCGCGTCGTTGTCAGCCTGCACGCGGACATTCGCCTTCGGCTGCTCGTGCTCGAATTCGGTGACCGCGGCGGAGATATCCTTCGGCACGTCCACGAGAACGGGTCCCGGTCTGCCGGAGCGGGCGATGAGGAACGCCTTGCGGAGAATCGGCGCGAGGGTGGTGATGTCGCGCACGAGGAAATTATGCTTGGTAATCGGCATGGTAATGCCGGTGATATCGACCTCCTGGAAGGAATCCTTGCCGAGGGCAGGCGTGGCGACGTTGCCGGTAATGGCGACCATGGGAACGCTGTCCATCATGGCGGTGGCAATGCCGGTGACAAGGTTGGTCGCGCCGGGGCCGGAAGTGGCGAACACCACGCCGGTCTTGCCGGTGGAACGGGCATAGCCGTCGGCGGCATGGCTCGCGCCCTGTTCATGGGCGGTGAGGATATGGGTGATCCTGTCGCTGTACTTGTAGAGCGCGTCGTAGATGTTGAGCACCGCGCCGCCGGGATAGCCGAACACCGTATCGACTCCCTGCTCCAGCAGCACTTCGCAGATGATATCTGAGCCGTTGAGTTTCATTTTTTGAATTGACCTCCAATTGCATTTTTATACAGATAAAGTTATTATAGCACCGACAAAGAAGGCTGTCAATGAATTTTTGCAAATGATTTTAGTGATTTAGCCAAATAAAGGACTAAGGCGGTTATCTGAATGCCAATGGTTGCTTTATTATTCGTTATTCCGTCTTCCGCCCGCCATCAGCGGGAATGGTAGTTATTTTTTCCACCCAGATGAGATCGTACCAACGCCCGAATTTGTAGCCGCAGCGGTGGAAACGGGCGCACGGACGGTATCCCATACGTTCGTGAAAACGAAGGCTGTCATGGGTGAGATATTCGTCCTCTTCGTCGGCATAGGCAATGCTGGCGTAAAAATTCAGAATGCCCCTCTCCCCCAGCAGCCGCTCCATCTCCTGGTACAAAGCCCGTCCTGCCCCCGAACGGCGGCAGTCGTGCGCCACGTAGACCGAAATTTCCACACAATGGTCGCAGGCTCTGCGCCCCACGAATTCCCGCGCGTAGGCGTAGCCGATCATCCTTCCGTCCACGACCGCCGCCAGATAGGGATATTTCTCCAGCGTATGGGTGATTCTGTCACGGAACGCTTCGGCGGTCGGCGGATCATATTCAAAGGAAACCGCCGTATTCGCCACATAATAGCCGTAAATCTCCGCGAGCGCGGGCGCGTCGTCCGGCGTGACGGGATTGATCCAAACTTCATTCATCGTTCCTGACACACTCCATCAGAATGACCTTCCATTCCCTGCCGTTGTAGACAAACGGCTCTTCCTCCGTGCCGAACGGGACAAAGCCTGCCGATTCATAGCATTCAATGGCGCGGCGGTTGACGTGGAACACGCCGAGCGTGATCCGCTTCATGCCGAGTATCCCGAAGCAGTATTGTTTGGCGAGGGCGAGCATCTGTCTGCCGTTGCCCTTCCCGCGCTTCGCGGCGTCCACCACGATGAAGCCGATGTGAACCGAATTGGCCTTCCAGTCGGCATTCCGCAGCAGGAAATAGCCCACCGGCGTTCCGTCGTCATCGAGCGCGGTCATCATCCATTCGCAGGGGTTGTCCCCGCCGGAAGCAAGACGCGCGTCAATCTGCGCGCCGGTCATGGGGAATTGGTACCTGCCCGCGCACCACATGGAAAAAATCTTCTCGTCAGTCAGCCATCCCGCGACAATGTCCCCGTCGCAGGACTTGTAGGGTCGTAATCTCATCTTATTCATCTCCGTTAATGATTGGTTGGCGGCGGATACGCGCGCCGTCAGACCTGTTACTCTATTATAGTGAATGGCCGTCCGCTTGTCAACCGCTGTTTTTCCCGCAGCCGCGTGTTTGGCTATAAAATGTTAATAAATTAATCGATGGAATCCCCTTGCAATTTTGTTCATTTTATATTATAATAATACATCATCATTTGGTATCGGGAGTGATCATAGTGAGTAAAAAGAATGACAGCGCAAAAGAGCCCTTGTCGCTGGCCATGCTGGAACGCGATTTCTTTGCGCGGCCCGATGTGGCTTCGCAGGATTTTGACCTGAATTACTGCATTCCGATCAACATCGGCATACTCGCGCAGGAGGATCAGCCGTCGTTTGACAGGGAAGCAATCCGGGACGCGGTCATCGGATTCGGCCAGAGAATGCAGAAGCTGTTCGGCCGCTTCTCCGGGCGCAGCAATAAGAATCATTCCAACGACAGCCGTATCCAGCTCAATCTGGTGGTTCTGTCCGGCGGCAGGAACAGCCTGACGGATTTTGCGAAGGGCGTCCTGACGGATTTGTTTCAGGCGGAAGTAACTGAAGTTGACTCCCTCGATGAGATGAAGGCAAAAAGCTGGCTCGTACTTGCATTGTGGGACGGCATCGCGGCGGGCGAATGCTTTGACAAGGTGAAAGGAATTCTTTGCTGCCGCCCGGGAGAGGGATTGGATCGGTCCGAGCCTTATACCCTCGCGCTTCCCGAAAACCGTCCGGTATTCCAGGTTGTCCTGCCTGTCGGAGAAGGCGATGAAAAAGGAATCAGGAATTACGCCCTCCGCGACATCTATCCGCGCATCAATGAAGGAATCAACAGCAACGGACTGTCGGAAGTGGAATTCTACTGGTTTGACAGGGCGCATTATGCTTCCGACAAGAAAAACGCCAGAAGAAGAAAGCGATTTGAGCAAAATTCAGATAAAATCAAACTGTTCAATGCTGCCGCCATCCATTACGCCACCCAAAAAAACAAACAAACCACGAATATCTGGAATCCGCTCCAGCAGCACATGGATGAAAACGTTTCGCTGTCTATTCCGGCGGAAGTTGCCCTTCTGCGCAATATCTGCTATGACGCCATTTCCATGTTTCATCAGACCAATTACGGTCTTCAGCTGATGGTGGTGCTGATTCTCGCCTGCACCGGTCTGTTCTGTTTCTCGTTATATTCGGAGCTGGCTGATACGTTTGCGCCGCTGGTTTACGCCTTTATTACACTGTTTGTGCTGGCATACGTCTATTACTTCTTCCGGATCAAGAAATCAAAAAGTCATCGCTATTATCTCGAATTCCGTTCCCTTGCCGAGGGCATGAGAACGCAGTGCCATTGGTACACGGCGGGTATCAGTCAATCGACAGGGAAGAATTACAGAATCAAATTCAGCAAGGATATGAGCTGGGCAAAATACGCGCTCAACGTCTGGAATGAAATCGATACAGCCGGGTACAATCTGACAGACAGCAGCAATTTGCGTCTGGTATGCAATGAATACCTGGGAGGGCAGCAGGACTATTTCCAACGCAAGATTAACCCGAAAAAAAAGGGGAATATCAGAATTTCCGCCCGTCGTCTCAGTGCTCTCAATCTCGTTATCAAGGTCGTCTGGTGCGCGTTTGCCGCTTTACTCGGTATAGCCGTTTGGTTCAGACTTTCAAATATTAATGTCTATGTTTTCTTGATGGAAATAATAAACATTCTTGCTCTCGTCCTCAGCTATTACAAGGAGAAAAAGCAGTATAAATTGCTTGTATCAAGATATACCTACTGCAATCTGCTCGTCAATAAAGCGATTGCCGATTATGAATATTATGAAAGCCAAAGGACAGAGAAAGGAAAAAAACAGACGGACGAGAATATCAGACAGGTCTTTACTCATTACGGTATAGAGGCGCTTGCCGAGAACGCCGAATGGCTTCTGATTGAAAACGACCGGGAACCCGATGTTCCCAACGGTTGATTATCAATACAAAATACATTTGCAAAGGAGTTTTAAACCATGGAAGAAAAGTACATTCCCCAACCCATTGACACATCCGAGGTAGAGCTCAGCCCTGAAATTCTGGAGCTGACCGAACTGCTCGCCAAAAACACCCATGACGTCTGGGCAGCCGGC
>CADCON010000051.1 GCA_902803035.1 uncultured Ruminococcus sp. | reverse complement strand
TCGTCAAAGTGGGATTGTATGACACATCGAGCGCGGTCAGCTGGTTGCAGCGGCAAACCAATGACGTAATATTGCCATACAGCTTGATAGTGGAACCGCGGACGATTCTGTCACCGGGATAAGCCACGGGATTGCCGTTGCCGTAGTCCACATACACATTCTGTCCTTCGATAGACAGATTCATCTTTTTCCCGTTCGCCAGACCGGTGGTCATGGTGACAACCGGATCGCCGAGGTTTTCCGGCGGCTCGTTCATCTGGGAGGGTGAAACCGTACCGGAAGCGACCACTTTCCGATAATCCGAGGGTGAGACGTCGCTGGGGGATACTCCGTCCGCCGCGCTGACTGCCATGAACATGGTCATCGAGGCCAGCATCGCCACCGTCACAGCCGTCAGAATGGCGGTGCGCAGCGTGAAACGGCGCTTTAATGCTTGTTTCATGTCCTTTCGCTCCTTACGAAATGATTTTAAAGAGTATTACAACAACTCTTTGGCTTCATTATACTATATTTCTCAAAAATGTCAATTATTTATTCAAAAATATTTTAATGCAACCAAAACAGCCGGACAAGCCCCGTTTCAAGGGATCGTCCGGCTGTCAGGGGTAGTGTCAGGCACTCACCTCATCGTGCCGAGCATGTTGTCAATCGCGTCGTTGACCGCGTCGGCGGCGCGCATCAGGCGGCGGCGCACCTTCCGCTTGCCGGGTATTCCGCACAGTCCCATCGCTGCCGCCGCGCCTGCCGCTATTCCCGCCAGCAGCCACAGCCCCCTGCCCGGCAGACTTCTCTTTCTTCTGTTCATTTCGTTTCAGCTCCGTTTGCTTTTCCTGATGTGAAAGGGCGTTTCACACGGGCGGCCTTTGCTCCAGAAGCATCCGCGCTGCCCGCTTCTTTATTATTGACGCCTCCGCGTTTTTTCATTCACACGCCCGCGCCCGACGCCGCAGCGAAAACATGGTATGATTTCATTGATTTTCACAACAGCATGGTGTATAATGATAATCAGATCACAGGCGGCTCACACGCGCCCGCCATTCCAATCCCCGGAGGTCTTTTGCCATGCCTTTGCTGAATATCGTTCTCGTTGAGCCGGAAATTCCTCAGAATACCGGCAATATCGCCCGCACCTGCGCCGCGACCGGCGCGCGTCTGCATCTCGTCGAGCCGCTCGGCTTCACCCCCGACGACAAAAAACTCAAGCGCGCTGGGCTGGATTACTGGCACCTTCTCGACATCACTTATTATGCCTCGCTCGATGATTTCTTCCGGAAAAATCCCGGCGGCAGCTTCTTCTATTTTTCTACCAAGGCGCGCCAAGTCTATTCCGACGTCCACTACCCCGACAACTGCTTCCTCCTTTTCGGCAAGGAAACCGCCGGGCTGCCCGAATCGCTGCTTCATGCCCATCCCGACCGCTGCGTCCGCCTGCCTATGCGGGGAGAGGCCCGCAGCCTGAATCTTTCCAACGCCGCCGCCGTGGGCGTCTATGAAGTGCTGCGTCAGTGGGGCTTTCCGGAGCTTCAGAATTACGGCCGTCTCAGGGAATTCGACTGGGACGCGGACTGACGCATTTTCACCCCTTCCCACGCGGAGAAAGGAGCCGTGCCGCCTATGAAAAAAACAATCCGCATTGTCTTTATCATTGTGCTGATGCTTTCCACCGTCATCACCCTCGCCTTCATGGGGCTGCGTAAAAATCAGACGCGCCCGCGCGGCGGCTCCCGCTCACAGGGCAACACGTCCGCGAAATCCGCGCCTTCCCTCACCATTGAAGGCGGGGATTTCGCCCTGCAGACCGGTCAGTCCCACCAGTGCGCCGCCCGGCTCTCCGGCGCGGACGGGAATGCCAGCGTCATCTGGAGCAGCACCGACCCGCGCGTCGCCGTCATAGACGACAGCGGAAGAGTCACCGCCGCCGCGCCCGGCGAAGCCAAAATTATCGCCGTCGCCGGGCCGGATCTCAAGGCGCATCTGAATGTTTCGGTCTACGACGATTTTTCCGCCGCCGCCGAAGCAGCCGTTTCGGCTCTGGCTTCCGACGGCTCCGATGAATCCATGGATCGTCTGCGTGTCATGGCCGTCCGGCTCGGTCATTCCGGCAGCGCGCAGGCCGCGCCCGCGCTGGCTGTGCTGCGGAATCTGCTGGCGGTCGCGGACGCGGGCGCGGACGGCTCCGGCGACGTTCCCACCCTGTATGCCGCTCTCGTGAAATCCGCCAGAAACGCCGGAATGGATTCGCTGACCGGAAACGTCCTCCGCAGGGCGTCGCTCCTCGCCTGGTGCCAGGGCGAAAAGAATGCCGCCGCCCTGACAGTTTCCTTCGCCGGCGACTGCACCTTCGCCTATTACAACGAGGAAAACGGGCCCGGCCTGTTTCCCGCCGTCTATCAGAATTCCGGCAGCGTCACCTATCCTTTTGACCTGACGAAACAGGTCTTCGCCGCCGACGATATCACCATGATCAATTTCGAGGGCACGCTCACGCAGTCCCGCAGGCACAAGGACAAGCAGTTCTTCTTCCGGGGGGAGCCTTCCTATGTCGATATTCTCACCCGGTCATCGGTCGAGGCGGTCACGGTCGAAAACAATCACACCTTCGATTATTACGACACCGGCTACAACGACACCATCGACACCCTGCGCGACGCGGGCGTGAAATACACCTCCTACTATTCGCCCGCCCTGCTCTATGTCAACGGCATCCGTATCGTCATGCTCTCCATGAAAATGATCCATTCGGACTACACCGACGAATTCCGCGAGCACGTCGAAAACGCCGTCGCTCAGTACAGACAGGACGGCACGGTCATTATCATGAATGTCCATTGGGGCGAGGAACTTGAAAAAAAGCCGCTCGCTTCGCAGGTGGAAGCCGCCCACGCCATGATCGACGCCGGCGTAGATATGATTGTGGGGCATCACCCCCATGTGCTGCAGGGAGCGGAGCTTTACAAGGGTCGTTACATCTTCTACAGCATCGGCAATTTCAGCTTCGGCGGCAACAAAAACGCCAGGAACCCGCGCACTGTCATTCTGCGCGCCATGTTCTCCAAGGACGGCGGCGGGAAGATTTCTCCCGCCCGCGTCACGGTCATTCCCTGCCTGACCACCTCCAGCGGCAGTGCAAAGAACAATTACCGCCCCCTTCCCGTTTTCGGCACGGAAGGAAAGGCTGTCGCGGATCTCATTCTCTCCCGCAGCAAGGGACTGGGCGACGGCGTCAATTCGCTGTCGTGGCACGGCATTCCCTGACGCCGCCCCCCTTTTTTCCCCGCGTCAGAATTATTTCTCCCCCACAGCCGATTTTTGCCCATTTTCCGGTTGAAAAATCCGGCAAGTGTTGCTATAATCATATCTGTAATTTTTGCAATACCGGAAGGAAGTCATTATTATGTCCGACAATGAAATACTTGAAACCGTTCAGTCAGAAGAAACCGACGGCCTGACGCTTCCCGCGTCGGATGAAGCCGCCGAGCCGGAAGTATCCGAAACAAAGGAAGCCGCCGAGCCGGAAGCATCCGAGGCACAGGAAGCCGCTGAGACGGAAGCATCCGAAGCACCGGAAGCCGCCGAGACGGAAGCATCCGAAGTGCCAGAAGCCGCCGAGACGGAAATGCCCGACGAGCCGGAGACCGGCGACGACGGGGAATATGAGCCTGACGTCGTCGTGGAGGACAGGGAGAATTTCAGCAGAGAGATCGTCATCTATCAGACCGCCGACGGATCCGTCGCCCTCGACGTGCCGCTGGAGAATGAAACCGTATGGCTCACCCAGAAGCAGATGCAGGAGCTTTTCGGACGGGATATCTCCGGCATTTCACGCCACATCGCCAATGTATTCAAGGACGGCGAGGTGGAAAAGGAGGGCAACATTCATTATGTGCGCTCCGAACGCACCGGCAAGCCCATCGCCTATTATTCCCTCGACGTCATCATCCCCGTCGGCTACCGCGTCCGTTCCAAACGCGCCGTGGAATTCCGCAAGTGGGCCAGCAAGGTGCTCAAGCAGTTCATTCTCAGGGGCTACGCCGTCAATGAACAGCGCATGAAACAGCTCGGCGAGGTCATCAATATCATGAAGCGCACCGGCAATCTGCTGGAGGCGCGGCAGATTCTCGACGTGGTGGACAGCTTCTCCGTCGCTCTCGACCTTCTTGACGATTACGATCACCAGTGCATTTCCAAGCCCAAGGGCACGGAGGCGACCTATGTCCTTACCTACGACGAGTGCCGCGCGCTCATCGACGGCATGAAATTCTCCGCCGACAGCGATCTTTTCGGCAATGAGAAGGACGACAGCTTCAAGGCCAGCATTGCCGCTATCTATCAGACCTTCTTCGGCGAGGACGTCTATCCCTCCCTTCAGGAAAAGGCCGCCAATCTTCTCTATTTCGTCACCAAGAATCACTCCTTCTCCGACGGCAACAAGCGCATTGCCGCTGCCGTCTTCCTCTATTTCCTCGACAAGAACGGCATTCTCTACAACGACGAGGGCGACAAGATCATCGCCGATTACACCCTTGTCGCCATTACCCTGATGATCGCCGAATCCCGCGCCGAGGAGAAGGAAGCCATGGTCAGCCTGATCATGAATTTCCTCAACTGGTAAGCCCGTGGACAACAGGATCAACCACTCCCCCGCGCCAGAGGATCCGGAATTTCTCGAATGCGAGCGCAAATGGGTCTACTGGTGCCTGATCGCCGCCGCCGGCTGGTTCGGCGCGTACACCTTCCTGCTGCGGGGCGGCGTCTTCTGCAACGCCCAGACCGCCAATATCGTGCTTTTCGCCATGGCCGCCGGAAGGGGCGACCTGAAGGGCGCGCTCCGTCTGCTCATTCCCATCTCCGCCTACTTCGCCGGCGCGTTCTTTTCCGAATATATGGGCAAATCGGTCAAGAAGCTGCACTTTCTCCGGTGGGACACCATCCTCGTGGGCGTGGAAATGATCTCGGTGGTCATTCTCGGCTGCCTGCCCGCTTCCGTGCCGGATCAGGTCTGCCAGATCGCTCTCAATTTTATCTGCTCCATGCAGTTCAACACCTTCCGCCAGCTCGAAGGAACCCCTGCCGCGACTACCTTTGTCACCAATCATATCCGGCAGGTCGGCTCCTCGATGGCGAAATTCCTGCGGCACCGCGACGCCGCCTCCGCCGCCCGGATCCGCACCCACGGCGCGATGATTTTCTTCTTCTTCGCCGGCGGCGTCGCCGGAACGGTCTTTGCGCGGCTCTTCGGACTGCCCTCGCTCTGCGGCGCCGCGCTGATCCTCCTCGCCGTCTTCGCGCGGCTGGTCTACGCCGACCGCTCCTATGAAAAAAACCTCCTCTCGCGCATTCCGCACGGACATTGACCGCGCCGGAATGCCCTGACATTATTCTGTTTTCCGGGTGGTGATGACACATTATGGCCGATGAATTCCGGGACAGCGCGGCGCCCTTCTTCCGGCAGACCGATACCCAGCTTTCCTCTACCGTCATGCGGGTGACCGCACTCTGCATTCTGCTCCCCCTGCCGGTTATCCACTACGGCGGGCGGGTGATCCTTATGGTGATTTTCGGCATTCTCACCGCCGTCGGCTGCGAGGCGTTGTGGAATGCCCTCGCCAAGAGAAAACAGACCGTCTACGATATGACCGCTGTGGAAACCGGACTCGCCTGCGCGCTGCTCATGCCCGCCCGCGCCGGTTACCAGCTCGTCATCTTCACGGCTGCCGCCGCCATGCTCGTGGGCAAAATGCCCTTCGGCGGCCGCTTCCGCACCCCGTTTGTCCCGGCTGCCGTGGGCTATTGCCTGGCGGCGGTCTGCTTTCCCGCCCAGACCTTCACCTATTCCCCTATCAGCGAAAATATGACCGCGCGGCTTTCCGCTTTCAGCCAGAGCCAGTCGCTCCCGCCGGCGTATTCGCTGCTCGCTCAGCTCCGGCAGGGACTGGATCCCTTCACCCACCTCAATGAATACCTTCTGGGCGAGGTTCCCGGCCCGCTCGGAACGACTTCGGTCGCGCTGCTGGCAATTGCCGCCGTCTGGCTCCTTATCGGCAGCAACCTCGCGTGGCAGTGCGTCCTCTCCTTTTCGGCCGCCGCCGCGCTGGTTTCCTTCGCCGTTCCCTATCACACCGCTTCCACCTTCATGTATGTCGTCTATGACCTTCTCGGCGGCTCTACCATGTTCTGCTGCCTCTTTATGGCCGCCTACCCCAATTACTGCCCCAAGCTCGCCACCGCGCGGTATATCTGGGGTGCCCTGTGCGGCGTCTTCGCCGTGCAGATTCAGCACTTCGGCAGCGTGGAAGCCGGCGGCGTGTTCGCCGTGCTGATTCTCACCCCCTTCTCCGACGCCTTCGACCGCATGGTGTGGCACTTCCGCAGCCGCGAAATCAATTTCCGCTCGGTCAGGCGCGGTCTGGGCAGGCGCATCAGCAGACATATGAAATCTCAGCAGGAGCGTGAATTGGATGAATTCAAGGAATCTCAGTGAGCTTGTCAGGAATGCCCTGCCGGCTCTCCGCTCCGGTATCTTCAGGCGGGACGGCATCAGGCATCCCATGCTCATTCACGGCACGGGTATCGCCACCATCGCCGCTGCCTGCACCTCCGGCGGGAATGCCCTCGCCCTCTCCCTGATCATGCTCGCCCTCTGCTGCGGCATGGCAATGGTCTATGTCTACGAGCGGGGCGAATACGCGCCCCCTATGCCCGGCGTGTTCTATCTGGTGCCCGCCGCCTTTATCGCCTTCGCCGCCGGCATTCTCCTGCAATGGGGATTCCCCGCCGCCGCCGCGTCTATCGGAATGTACCTTCCGCTGACAGCCGCCGATTCGCTCGTACTGGAAAGGCTGCAGCCGGACGCGCCCTTTCTCGCGGCTTCCGACGCGCTGCCATCGGCCGTCCGGCTGTGGTGGCTCTATGCCGTTCTCGCCCTGCCCATCGGTATTCTGCGCGAAATCCTCGGCAGCGGCACCGTGTTCGGCTTTCCCTTCCTTTTCCGGCTCCATGTTTCGGGAATGCGTCTCCCCTTCGCCGGATTTCTGATGCTCGGCTTCGGACTGGCTCTCTACAAGCGGCTTTCCGGCGACAGATAGCCGGTGAATGCCAAGACGCTTTTCTTCCGACATATTCCGCCGGAAATCCACCCTCACAGAATACGCACCATTTACGGAGGTATGCACAACCATGAATTTTGAAGACATCGCTTCGGTCACAGACAGCGGGAATGACGCATTCACCGCGCCCGAACGCATCACCGTCGGCGACAGCGGCGGCATTGCGTCTTCCTATCCCCTTCAGATGACACCCCGGACGGATATCCCCGACGCGGATTCCGGCAGGGCTGACGACGGGGCGGTTTCTCCGGATGAGCCGGAGGAATCCCCCTTCGCGGCGGAGGATTCCCGCCCGCCCGCCGAACGGCTGACGTGTTACGCCGGCTGTCATTACAAGCTCATTCCCGCCGGCACCGACGTCGACAGCGTCAATCGGACCTTCATCTACTCGCTCCGCTACGGACGCGAATGGGGATTCAGCACCGTCATGCTCCCCGTGTCGGACGCGCTCGCCGACGGGCTGTGCCTTGACGCGGACGGAAGGCCGCTCGGTGAGGAATGCCTGCGTCAGACGCGACGCGACGCGGTAGAATGCCTTCAATCGCTGGGCGACAACGGTGAAATCGACGCGCTCTACGACAGGAAGCTGTCCGTCATTCTTCGCGGCAATATCAGGGCGGACGACTTCGAGAACGCCCCGGTCACCGGCCCCGCCATCAACTGCTTCAGTTCCTTTGTCAGCAATAAAGCCACTACCTGCGATATTCTGATGCTGCAGGTGCCGGTTTCCGACCCGTGGAACGTCTTTGCGTGGATTCCCTGCGGCGGACTGGGAAAGGCTCCTTCCAATGAGCTTCTCACCATCGCTTCAAGGCGGTGGTACGACCTTTGCGGCGCGGTGCCGGCGGTTCTCGGTTACGGAGAAATCGAATATTTCGTGCCCAACGGGTTGCCCTCCCGCGAAACGGCGGCGCGCATCGCCCGCGATCAGTTCGCGCTCTGCCACGAGCGGGTGCTTCGCCTGTCCCGCAGCCACACCCTCGGCGAGCTGACCGACACCCTCACTAAATCCTGCGTCTGGTATCTCGGCTGGAAGTGAGCCGCGCTCTTCCTCCTGCCGGCGTATCCCGCGTATTCCGTTGATGATGGAAGGGATGGAAAATCATGGCTTCATTCAGCTTTCAGGATTTCACGATCCGCTCCATGGACGGGCTTGCCCATGCCGTCAATGAACTGGGCTTTCTCCCCTTCTTCGCCAATCCGGTGCGGGGATTCTCGGTGGAGGAACACATTGACCCCCGGCTGTGGTTCACCGGCGTGGAGGGGCCGTGGGAATGGAAGGGGCCGCTCATCCGGGAATACGGCTTCGCTTACGGCAAATTCTTCGGGAAGAAGGCCGCGTTCGTCAGCCCGGAATGGTTCCCGGAGCTTGCCAATTTCCGGCGGGATGGCTACGACTTCGACGCCCTGTGCGACGACGGCCTTGCCAATGCCAAAGACGCGCGGCTGTATGATATTCTCAGCCGGAACGCCCCCATTCTCTCCAAACGGCTCAAGCAGCTTGGAAATTACGGCGGGGACGGTATGAAGGGCTTCGACGCTTCGATCACCCGCCTGCAGGGGCAATGCTATGCCCTGATCAGCGATTTTGTCTATATGCGCGACAAACACGGCAATCCCTACGGCTGGGGCGTGGCGGAATATTCGACTCCTGAAGCCTTCTTCGGGGATTCCTTCACCTCCCGTGTCTACCGGAACACGCCCGACGCGTCCTACGCCCTTCTGCTCGGCCGCATGAAGGAATTGTTTCCGCGCGGGAGCGACAAGGCAATTGCTAAATTCCTGGGATAGAAAGGATGAACCGCCATAAAACTCCGCGACTTTCTGTATTTTGCCCGGTTCGGCATCAGGACGGTGCTGTTCAGGCAAAAAAAGCCGATTCTCGGCACCATTATCGTCACCGACAGGTGCAATCTCCGATGCCGTCACTGCTCCGTCAACAACATTACCTCCGTCATCTACCCCTATCGGCAGATCAAAAATGAGATGAAACGGCTCTACGACATGGGCATACGCATTCTCTTTTTCTGCGGCGGCGAAACCTTCCTCTGGCAGGACAGCGGAAAAAACCTGCGCGACCTCGTCATGGAGGCAAAGGAAATGGGGTTCCTCATCGTCAATGTCGTCACCAACGGCACCCACCCCATCGACCTCCCCGAAGCCGACCTCATTCTGCTGAGCCTTGACGGCGACAGGGAACGCCATAACATGATCCGCGGCGACACATTCGACACCATCATGCGCAACATCGCCAACGCCACCGCCGACAATATCTGCTTCTATATGGCCATCAATCAGATCAACAAGGGCGCGGTCAGGGAAGTCTGCGCGCTCGCAAGGGACACCCGGAATGTCCGCGCCGTGTCCTTCAATTTCCATACCCCCTACCCCGACACGGCAGCGCTTGCCCTCACCCGCGAGGAAAAGGCCGCCTGCTGCGACG
>CADCON010000050.1 GCA_902803035.1 uncultured Ruminococcus sp. | reverse complement strand
TGAGAACGGGAGCCAGACCGCACGCGCCGATGCAGCGGCAGGCCGTGAGCGAGAACTGTCCGTCGGATGTGCATTCCTCGGGCTGGATCTTAAGCTCCTCGATCAGCTTGTCGAGAAGAGCACCGGAACCCTTGACATAGCAGGCGGTGCCGAGACATACCGAGATGTTGTACTTGCCCTTGGGCGACAGCGCGAACTGGGAATAGAAGGTGGACACGCCGTAGACCTTCTCAAGAGAAACGCCGAGACCGTCGGCGATCATGACCTGCACCTCGATGGGCAGGTATCCGTAGATGTCCTGCGCCTTCTGGAGCACGGGCATGACAGCGCCGGGCTGAGACTTGTGCTCGGCGATGACGGCGTCGAGTCTGCTCTTCTGTTCTGCAGTGCCCTTAAAAGGCAGCGTACTGATTCGCTTCTGCATGAAAATTTGCCTCCCTGTAACATTATTTTGCCGCCGGAACGATGGGAAACCCGCCCCGCGGCATTGTTTAAAATGAAAATCATTTCGCAAGAACGCGGCCGCCACGGTGTGTTTCGTCTACCCCGCTGACACAAGATATAGTGACATTCCGGACAAAACGCGCTCTTTAACATTTAAATTATATCATCTCAAACATTATTTGTCTACTGTTATTTTTTCTATTTTGGGGAATTGGCTAAATTTTACATTTTAGTCAAATTTACCACATAATTCCTTGTATATTCAACAATTCTGGGTACTATTTATAATCATTTCTTTGCGCGCGCAGCTTGAATTGTATCATATAATACACTTATTGGTCAGTGGTGAATTTTA
Organism: uncultured Ruminococcus sp.; assembly: GCA_902803035.1. Taxonomy (GTDB): domain Bacteria; phylum Bacillota; class Clostridia; order Oscillospirales; family Acutalibacteraceae; genus RUG762. Next base: position 3,468 of record CADCON010000050.1, on the reverse strand, counting down.
CCAAAAATTGTCGAAAACATTTTTTGAGAAAATTTGTCGGTTTAAAGCGTTGGCGCGTTGAACGGATTGGCAGGCGGGATTCCCTTGCCGCGCTCATTATTTCTCCCCTCCCCGCATATATCTTTTAGCAAAAGCCAACGCTTCGCCCATCCGCCTGACCGGCCGGCGCAGCACTTTATCTTTCTGGGGGAATGGAAAATGAGAATCATCGTAAAAAAAGTCCGGCAGAGAAACCGCGCGCCGGAACCACGGAAGCGCGGAAGGGCTGTCCTGACGATCGGCGCGGCCGCATTGGCACTGATGGCTGCGCGGGGCGCTGCCGCGTGGCCGCGTGCGGAGGTGAGACCGGCGGATATTCCCTTCGTTGTGAGCGGAAGCGACGGAATGCCCGCGCCGGCGGCGAGCGAAATCCTTCCCGACCTTCCGCCCGGACCGGAACGCGGCGGGAATTCCCTGAGCGGCACGGGCGACGACGTCACCCAGCTCAGCGCGCGCGACAGCGTTACGGTGGACGATGAACTGGATGACCTGCTGCTCGACGGCGAGGAAATTGATTCCGGCGTTTCGGCCAGCTACAACGGCAAGCTGGACATTCCCGCCAACGTCCGCCTTGACAGGCTGGATTTCGGAAGCGATTTCGTCAAGCCGCTCAAGCGCGGGCGCGTCACCTCCCGCTTCGACTACCGCGTGAATCCCGTCACCGGACGCTACGTCTTTCATACGGGAATGGATCTCGGCGCGGCAAGCGGCTCGGATATCCGCGCCATGAAATCCGGCAGGGTGGTCAGCGCGAAATACAGCGGCGGCTACGGCAATGTGGTCATTCTGGAGCATGAAAACGGCGTCCGCACGCTCTACGCCCACTGCTCCAAGCTGCTGGTCACGGCGGGCGAAAAGGTCGCCAAGGGACAGGTGATCGCCCGCGTCGGCTCAACCGGCAATTCCACCGGCCCTCACCTGCACATCGAATTCCGCAAGGGCGGCAAACGCTACGACCCTGAATGGGTGATCGGCGGGATCTACAATTGACCTTCTTCTTCCGGAATTGCCGCGTGAGGGTGAGCTTCTACTTCTTCGCGCTGCTGTGCATTGCCGCCTTCTTTGACCGGAGCGGCTTCATGATGTGGGGCCTTCTCGCCGCCGTGCTTCACGAATGCGGCCATCTCGCCGCCATGCTCGTTATTCCCGGTCACGCGCCGAGGGAAATCCGACTGACCCCCTTCGGTATGCGGATAGAAAACAGCCCCCTCCTGATTGACGGGAGGGGGAATTTATTCGTGCTGGCGGCGGGCAGCGGAACCAATTTTCTCTGCGCCGCCGTGACATTCGGCCGCCTGCCGGCATTCTCCGCCGTCAGTCTTGTGCTGGGGCTGCTGAATTTACTGCCCGTCGAAAGCCTGGACGGCGGGCGCATCCTGCTTCTGCTGTGCCGCGGAATCATGAGCCGGCGCGCCGCGGGCATTCTGGTGAAAGGGCTGTCGTGGGTCACGCTCTCCGGAATGACGCTGCTCGGCGTCTGCCTGCTGATGGATACGGGGTACAATTTCTCGCTTCTCGGCACCGCCGCCGCGCTGGTTCTCAGACAGGCCGGCTCCGAAGACCTTTAGCCTGCGCGGGGCGGTCAGGACAGCTGGCGGGTCAGATTTTCAGGCCGCCCAGCGGGTCGCTGTCCGGGAAGCGATTGTGCTTATATTCCGCGATGGCCGCCGTAATCTGCACGTCGCCCCCCTTGGCGGAATTGGCAATCGCGTAGTCCATTATCTCCCGGATATTGTCCTTTGTCACATAATCCGGGTTCAGAAAAAACAATAAGCTTGTATCATCATTCTGCTGGATGAAAAACTTGATCATTTCAAGAAAGTTTTCTTTGATGTATTGCAACGCCTCCGGCTGCGGATCACGCCGGATCAGTGCTATCAGGAACTGGTATTTTATCTCCGGCGCAAGATCAGCGGAATAATCCCGGCTTTGCAGCATATTTTGTATTTCCAACGGGCTTGTGCCATTACATAATGATTGCGTCCAGTAGAAAGGATCGACGGTGCATCCGAAGATTCTGAGCCTTTTCAGGTGGTAGCACTTCAGGAACGCGCTGGCATGAATGTCCGCCAGATAATCGGGAAGCTGTAATTCCCGCAGACTGGCGCAGTCGGCAAACGCCATCGCTCCGATGCTCGTCACACTGTCCGGAATGATAATGGACGTCAGATTGGTGCAGTTCCCGAACGCGCCGACGCCAATGGTCGTCACACTGTCCGGAAGGATGACCGACGTCAGATTGGCGCAGTCCCTGAACGCGCATATGCCGATTTCCGTCACCGGAACGCCCGCGTATGCCGCCTGGATCACTACCTCTTTGTCCGAGCCGGAATAATGGGTAAAAATGGCTTCCTTGCCGTCCGGGGTGAGTTTGTATTCATAGTCCGGGATATTGAGAAAAATTTCTTCCATGATGGGGTTCTCCTGTCGTGTGATGGGATAAATGATAGTTCATTTAGCCGCGTGTGGAATGCCGTTTTTCTCGCAGTAATTCCACGCCGCCGACCCTTCGGGGCAGCGAATGGTGAGATTCGGACAGCCTCCAAACGCGCTGTCGCCTATGGTCTTCACGCTGGCCGGCAGGGTGACCGACGTCAGCCCGGTACAGTCCTTGAACGCCCACCACCCGATTTTTGTCACGCTGCCCGGAAAAATGATGGTCGTCAGCCCCGTGCAGCCCTCGAACGCGCTCCACCCGATTTCCGTCACGCTGCCCGGAAGAGTAACGGCTCTCAGCCCCGTGCAGCCCTCGAACGCGCTCTCGCCGATGCCTGTCATGCCTTCCGGCAGAACGATGGAAACCAATCCGGCGCAATTCCTGAAAACATAACGCCCGATTTCCTTCACCGGAACGCCGTTGTATGCCGCTTGAATGACGACTTCTCCCCCTGTTCCGTTGTATCCGGTGAGAATCATGCCCTTGCCGTCCGGGGTGAGTTCATATTCAAATGCCTGGGAAACCGGCGATTCGGGCGGCTGACTCACCGCGTTCTGAAGGGGCGCGCTGTCCGGGAGACGTTTCTTGTCAGGCGATTTCGCCGGCTGACTCACCGCGTTCTGACGGGGCGCGCTGTCCGGGAGACGTTTCTTGTCGGGCGATTTCGCCGGCTGACTCACCGCGTTCTGACGGGGCGCGCTGTCCGGGGCGGCTTCAGCGCATGGGACGTCTTTTTCCAGGCAATATTCCCACGCCGCCGATCCTTCAGAGCAAAAAACCGTGAGCTTCGGACAGCCTTTGAACGCGCCCCGGCCGATTTTCGTCACGCTGGACGGAACAATAATGGTCGTCAGGCTGGTGCAGCCTTTGAACACACTCCAGCCGATTTTCATCACGCTGTCCGGTATGATGACCGACGTCAGGCTGGTACAGCCGCAGAACGCGCCCCAGGCGATTTCCACGACGCTGTCCGGTATGGTGACATATTTCAG